>NZ_JAAOQS010000030.1:0-83027 GCF_011603105.1 Rhodococcus sp. A14
GGGGAGGTCGGGGCGGGTATGCCAGGCGAACAGGACCAGGCACATGCAGACGTCTCCTCGTCACCTCGATCATCCGAACTCGGTGTGCATGCCCGAGCGTAGCTGCCCTCGAAATACCTCTGAAACAGAGCTATATTGAATCCATGGCACAGAACGAGGCGCCTGCCGAACAGCTCTTCGCCGCAATCGGATTGCTGCGCCGGCACACGCGCCGTCGGGTCGGGCGGCCGTGGCCGGAGACACCGTTGACGGGGTCGCAGGTGGAGTTGGTGCGGCTGCTCCGCCGCAGGCCCGGCACGTCCGTGGCGGAAGCCGCGGCGGCCCTGGGCCTCGCGGCGAACACCGTCTCCACCCTCGTGCGGCAACTCACCGACGCCGGGCTGGTCGAACGGGTGCGGGACGAGTCCGACCGTCGCGTCGCCCGCTTGGCGCTCACCGACGAGGCACGATCGCAGGTCGAGCGTTGGCGCGACCGCCGCAACATCGAGGTCGCCGCCGCATTCGACGGACTGAGTGCCGAGGACAGGCAGGCCATCGAATCCGCCATACCCGCCATCACCCGCCTCGCCGGAGCGCTTCACCCGGATCAGGCCGGGCCGAGCGATCAGGAGGTCGTCAGATGATGTTTCGCAGGGCGCAGACCGCCGCACGACAGCGGCCGGCCCACGAGGCGCTGGCACTGTCGCACGTGACCTACTCGTTCGGGGACTATACCGCGGTGAAGGACCTGAGCCTCGTGATCGAGGCGGGGGAGTGCTTCGGCCTTCTCGGCCCCAACGGGGCGGGGAAGACCACCACGATCCGACTGCTCAACACGCTTCTTCCGCTGCAGGACGGCGACGTGAGCATCTTCGGGTACGACGTGCGCACCCAGGCGATGGCCGTTCGACGGCTGCTCGGGTATGTGCCGCAACAGTTGTCGATCGAAGGCGCGCTCACCGCCCGTGAGAACGTGTCCTGGTTCGCCCGCCTCTACGACGTACCCCGGTCCGAACGGCGGCGCCGGGTGGACGAGGTACTGGAGATGGTGGACCTCGCCGACGTCGCCGACCGGGTGGCGTCGAGTTTCTCGGGCGGCATGGTCCGGCGCCTCGAACTCGCGCAGGCGTTGGTCAACCGGCCGTCGTTGCTGGTGCTCGACGAACCGACGGTCGGGCTGGATCCGGTGGCGCGGGATTCGGTGTGGACCCGCGTCACCGAGATGCAGAAGCAGTACGGGATGACGGTCCTGCTCACCACCCACTACATGGAAGAGGCCGAGGCATTGTGTGATCGGGTCGCGTTGATGCACCGCGGCGAACTGCGGGCGGTCGGTTCCCCGTCGGGGCTCGTCGCCGAACTGGGGCCCGACACGACGCTCGATGACGTCTTCCGCCACTTCACCGGTGACAGTCTCACCGCCGACGAGAAGGGAGGGCTCCGGGATGTCCGTAGCGCCCGCCGCACTGCCCGCCGTCTGGGCTGAACCGCCGACCCGGGGTGTGCTCCGGTTGTCGTCGCGGATCGTCACGTTCTGTCTGGTCGAGCTGCAGAAACTCCGCCACGACCGCACCGAGTTGGTGACCCGGGCGATCCAGCCGATCCTGTGGCTGGTCATCTTCGGGGAGACGTTCAGCCGCGTCCGCGCGATCCCGACCGGCGACGTCCCCTACCTGGACTACCTGGCACCGGGCATCATCGCCCAGTCGGCGCTCTTCGTCGCGATCTTCTACGGCATCCAGATCATCTGGGAACGCGACGCAGGGGTCTTGACCAAGCTGCTCGTGACACCCACGCCGCGGGCGGCTCTCGTGACGGGCAAGGCGTTCGCGGCCGGCGTCCGCGCGGTCGCCCAGGCTGTGGTCGTCGTGGTCGTGGCTGCGCTGCTCGGGGTCGGGATGACGTGGAATCCGGTGCGTCTTCTGGGTGTCGTCGCGGTCGTGGTGCTGGGCGCGGCGTTCTTCTCGTGCCTGTCGGTGGCCATCGCCGGGGTGGTGCTCAAACGTGACCGGCTGATGGGGATCGGCCAGGCGATCACGATGCCGCTGTTCTTCACGTCGAACGCGCTGTACCCGGTGGAACTCATGCCGGGGTGGGTTCAGGCGATCAGCCGCGTGAACCCCCTGAGTTACGAGGTTTCCGCACTCAGGGGGCTGCTGATCGGCCAGCCCACGAACTACTGGCTGGACTTCGGGGTGCTCGTGGCAGCCGCGGTGCTCGGGATCGCCGTCGCGTCCGCGCTGTTGGGGCGACTGTCCCGATAGCCGGGTCGGGTCACGAGGTCACGAACGTCTTCTCCAGTGCCCGCCGCAGATCGGACTTGCTGATCTTGCCGACCCCGGTGACCGGGAACTCGTCGACGAACACCACCTTGTCCGGCACCTTGTAGTCGGCGAGTCCGCGGTCGCGGACGAACTTCTTGAGTTCGACGGCCTTCGGCTGCCCACCTTGCACCACGACGAACGCGCAACTCCGTTCGCCGAGATACGGGTCGGGCATCGACACCACCGCGACGTCGGCGACGGCGGGGTGTGCGAGCAGATGGTTCTCGACCTCTTCCGCGGCCACCTTCTCGCCGCCGCGGTTGATCTGATCCTTCGCGCGGCCCTCGACGACGAGGTAGCCGTCGTCCGTGAGCCGGACGATGTCGCCGGTGCGGTAGAAGCCGTCCTCGGTGAAGGCCGTCGAATTGTGTTCGGGAGCCCGGTAATACCCACGAATGGTGTACGGACCGCGGGTGAGCAGATGACCGGACGTGCCGTTCGGGACGGGTTCGCCCCGGTCGTCGACGACCCGGATCTCGTCGTCGGGGCTGATCGGTCTGCCCTGGGTGGTGACGATCGTGTCTTCCGGGTCGTCGAGCCGCGTGTAGTTGACGAGTCCCTCCGCCATCCCGAAGACCTGCTGCAGCGTGCACCCGAGTTCGGGACGCACCCGCTTCGCGGCCTCGGCGCTGAACTTGGCACCGCCCACCTGCAGCACCTCGAGGCTCGAGAGGTCCCGTTCCGTGCGACCACTGGCGGCCAGCCAGGCCAACGCGAGCGGCGGCACCAGAGACGCAATCGTGACGCCCTCCTTCTCGATGAGCGCGAACGCGGTGTCGGGGCTCGGATCCGGTGCGAGCACCACGCGACCACCGGCGTGCAGCACGCCGAGGATGCCCGGTGAGCTCATCGGAAAGTTGTGCGCCGCAGGCAGAACGACGAGCATGCGGGTGCTCTCGTCGACGCCGCAGATGCGGTCCGACTCGCGCACCGAGTACAGGTAGTCGGTGTGGGTGCGCGGGATCAGCTTCGACACCCCGGTGGTCCCGCCCGAGAGCTGCAGGAACGCCACGGATTCCGGACCCACCGCCGGCCCGTCCGAGATCGGTTCCGCCGCCCGCAGTTCGTCGAGTGACGTGAACTCCTCCGCGTCCCCGGCCACGATGATCCTGGGCGGATTCTCGGCCGAGGCCACCACGTCGCGGGCAAGTGTGCGGTAGTCGAATCCGGCGTGCGTATCGGTGACGACGTAGGCCGCGGCGTCGGTGAAGCTGCAGAAGTAGGAGATCTCCTGGACGCGGTGCGCGGGCAGCGCGAACACCGGCAGTGCACCGAGCCGGAAGACCGCGAAGATCACCTCGACGTACTCGACGATGTTCGGCAACTGCACCACGACCCGGTCGCCGGGCTGCACCCCCGACGACTGCAGCCCGGCGGCGAGCCGGTCGGCGCGGTCGGACAGTTCCCGGTAGGTGAGGGCGCGGTCCGCCCCGGACGCGTCCGGTCCGGTCACGGCGATCGCGTCCCCGAATTGCTCGGCGCGGGCGCCCAGGAACTGCTGGAACGTCTCGTCCGTCCAGTACCCGGCGTCACGGTAGCGTGCGGCGAGGTCGGCGGGGTAGCCGACGGTGGTCTCCAGGGGAGCGCGAACGCTCGTGGTCATCGAAAGTCCTTTCACGGGCACGGCTGTCCGGGGTCGTCAGGCTCGGAGGGTAGCGCCGCCGTCGACGTAGAGCGCCTGCATGGTGATGTGACGTGCCCGATCCGACAGGAGGAACTCGACGGCGTCCGCGATGTCGGCGGCGTCGGCGATGCGGCCCAGCGGGATACCGACCTTGAACGAGCCCAGGTCTCCGTCGATCGCTCCGCGTGCTCCGGCGTCGTCGGCGGGATCCGACCACAGCGACCGCTGCATCGCGGTGTCCGTCGAGCCGGGGGCGACGATGTTGGCGCGGATCCCGTATTCGGCGAGTTCGAGGCCGAGTACCCGGACGATCATCGAGACGGCGGCCTTGGACGCGCCGTACGCGCCCATTCCGGTGCGGGGGACGCCAGCGGCGTTGGAACCGACCACGACGATGGAACCGGCTGCACGCTCGCGCATTCCGGTGCCGACCGCCCGCAGCACGTTGACGAGGCCGGTGACGTTGACGTCGAACACGCGCTGCCAGCTCTCGGGGTCGGCGTCGAGAACGGAGCCGGTCTCGAGGACACCCGCCACGTGCGCGAGTGCGGTGATGGGTCCGTGCTCGTCCTCGATCCGGCGGACGGTGTCGGTGACGGCGGCGGTGTCGCGGATGTCGGTGACGGCGGTGCCGAGCGGCGGAGTGTCGAGCAGTGCGGCGGTGGCGGCGAGGCCGTCGGCATCACGATCGAGCAGTACCAGGCGGTGGCCGGACCGCGACAGCGTGACGGCCGTGGCCCGTCCGATGCCCTGGGCCGCCCCGACGACCAGTGTCGTGCCGCTCATCGGGTGAGTCCCAGTGCGGCGAGGACGGTGCCCAGTTTGGTTGTGGTCTCGGCGAGTTCGTCGTCCGGTTCGGAGGCGGCGACGATGCCGCCGCCGGCGTACGCCGTGACGGTGGTGCGGTCGGCGTCGATCTGCGCGCACCGGATGGTGACCATCCATTCGCCGTCACCGTCGGCGTCGGCCCAGCCCACGGCGCCGGCGTAGAAGCCGCGGTCGCCCTCGAGTTCGCCGATCAGCGCACGCGCGGCGGCGGTGGGGGTGCCGCACACGGCCGGGGTCGGGTGCGCGGCGACGGCGAGGTCCAGTGCGGTCACCGAGCGGTCCCGCAGTCGTCCCGACACGGGTGTGCCGAGATGCCACAGTTGCGGTGTGCTGGTGAGGGTGGGCCGGTCGGGGATGTCGAGTTCGGTGCAGAACGGTTCGAGGCTCGCGCGCAGAGCCTCGACGACGAGGGCGTGTTCGCGCAGATTCTTCTCCGACGCCGCGAGGTTCTCCGCGGTCAGCCTGTCGATCTCGGGATCGGGGTGCCGGGGAGCGGATCCGGCGAGCGGATGGCAGGTCACGGTGTCGCCGCGGCGACGGATGAGCACCTCGGGACTCGAGCCGACGAGCTGCCGTCCCGACCAGCCGGTGCCCGCGGCGCTCAGATCGACGCTGAAGCCGTTGCCGCCGAGGTCGTTCGCGACGAGTTGCGCGAGCAGTGCGTGCGGATGCAGCGGTCCGTCGGCGTGCAGGACGACCGATCGGGCGAGCACCACCTTGTGGAGTGCGGCCTCGGGCTCTCGCAGCAGGTGAATGGCGGCGGTGACCCGGGCGACGTGCTCGTCCTCCGGGGGAATCGACTCGCCGGCGCGTACGTGTGGAAGGGCCTGCCGACGAGGGGACCAGCTTCGCGGGTGGTGACGCAGCGTCTGTGGTGCGATCAGCGCGGCGGGATGTGACGGGTCGAAGGCGAGCGCGCCGACCACCGACGTCGCGGTGCCGCTCCGCAGGGCCGCGGCGGCGTCGCGGGCGGAGTCGTAACCGGTGCGGATGCCGTCGGCGATCACGGTGCCGTGCGGGCGGGAGAGAACGAACGGCGCGCCCGGCGGGAGGTCCACCGAAGTCTCTGCGGACTCGGCAACGGCCGTCGACTGCATATGCGATCACCTTTCGTAGCGGACAACTGCGGTGCGCGTGGCGATGCGCACCGTCACGTTCAGACCATATACGGTTAGCCTAACCTTTGATGGTTCAGCGTGTCCGCCTGCGGTTCTGGTGCGAGGCGTATTCCGTTGCAGACCAGCAGTTTCGAGTCACGACGCGCGGGCCCGATATCACCTGCGAACAGGTCTGGATTCTCGCCACCACCGACTGGCCTACCATCGCATGCACACGTTGCATGGAGGGCAGGCGGCTTCAATGACCGAACGCAGGTTCTCGCTCGATCAGCGGATCGTCGCCGCCCTCCAGGTCGACGGGAGATGTTCCTGGAGCCGAATTGCCCAGGCGCTCGGCGAACCCGAGCGGAACGTGACCCGGCACGGCATCGCGCTCCTCGAGTCCGGGCGGGTGGCGGTCACCGCCGTCGCGAACAGCGGCGGCACCGCGATCGTGCGCCTCCAGTGCTCCCCGGGAACGGTGCGGGTGGCGGCGAGCGCCCTCGCTCAGCGCAGCGACTGCATCTTCGTGTACATCCTCACCGGCACCGCCGACTGTGTGGCCGAGATCCACGTGTCCCGGGATCGCCTCCCGAAGCTCGTCATGGACGAACTCCCCGCGACGATGGGCGTCGTCCGAAGCTGGACCGACCCGGTGCTGCGGTACTTCCGCACGGTCCGCGAATGGGAGGCCGGGGTGCTGACCCCCGCCGAGAAGGACGCGATCGGCGGGGTGTCGCCTCCGGCGACCTTCCTCACGGACCTGGAACGCGGCACCCGGGATCCCGTCGACCGGACGATCATCCGCGAGCTGATGCAGAACGGGCGGGTGGGCACCACGGCGCTCGCCCGGACCGCGGGTGTCTCCGAGGCGACGGCCCGGCGACGTGTCCAGTCGCTGCTCACCGAGGGTGCGATCAGCCTCCGGGTGGTGGTGGATCCTGCCCTGTTCGGGCTGCGTGCCGAGGCGATGCTGTTCATCAAGACCCAGCGCAACCGGATCGAACCGCTCGTGCGGGGGATGCTCGAGATGCCGTACGTGCGGTACGCCGCCGGCACGGCGGGCGAGTACCAGGTGGTCGCGAACATCGCCGCGCCGGACGAGTCGGTGCTCTACGACTACATCACGACCGCGCCGTGGGTGGCGGACGCGGCGGCCCTGGAAACCAACATGGTGGTGCAGGCGGTCAAACGCAGCGGACGGACAATGTGACGGATTTCGACATCGGACCGCCCCTCCGGCGCGCCTGATTGCGATCTCCGACATGCTGGTGGCCGATTTCGCCGAACCTCGTACAGCGGTTGAGTGCTGTGATCCGCACCACGCATGCTTCCTCTACTCCCCGGATGGAAGAAGGAACAGCATGCAACGAGACGCCATTCTCGGGGCGATCGAGGATTCGCCGCAGCGCCGCTGGCTGCTGCTCGTCCCGGTCGCCCCGGTGCTCGCACTCCTCACCGCCGTGTGGCTGCCGTTTGTGAACACGGCCGATCTGTGGCTGGGGATGCCCCGGCTGCTCGTCTGGTGCTCGGCCTGGGTGCTCCTGCTGCTGCCCGCGCTGGCGGCGGTGGAGTTCGGCCTCGTCCGGCCGCACGAGGAGCGGAGCGACGACCTCCAGCTCGAGGAGGCGACGCTATGACGAACTCAGCTCTGTGGATCACGCTGGCCGGCATGATCGGATTGGCCGTGATCGCGGTCGGTGGACGCCGGAAACGCGCTCAGAACCTGAGTGAGTGGACGGTCGGCAAACGGAACTTCGGTGTGGTCACCAGTTTCTTCCTGCAGGCCGGTGAATCGTTCACCACGTTCACGTTCCTCGGTGTCGCCGGTATCGCGTTCACCGCGGGCATCGGCGCCACCTACGCCATCCCGTACATCCCGCTCGGCTACGTGGCCCTGTATTTCATCGGACCGCGAATCTGGAAACTCAGCAAGGACCGCGGATACATCACCCAGGCCGACTTCTTCGCGGACCGGTACCGCAGCCCGCTCCTCGGCCGGCTGGTCGCCCTGTGCGGCATCATCTTCCTGCTGCCGTACCTGCAGTTGCAGATCACCGGCCTCGGCCTGATCGTCCGACTCGTCACGGGCAGCGCGAGTTCGGGCACTCTGAGCATGATCGTCGCGACCGTCCTCGTCGTCGGGTTCGTGCTGTGGGCCGGCATTCACGGCCTCGCGCGCACCGCCTATGTCAAGGACGTCCTGATCCTGCTCGCCGTCGTGGTGCTGTCGATCGTGATCCCGTTGCACTTCGCCGGTGGCATCGGCGACGTGTTCGGCCAGATCGCCCAGACCCACAGCGAGATGCTGACCGTGAACCCCGGTGACTACGACAAGGTCTGGTGGACCACGAGCCTGCTGATCTCCGCGATCGGCTGCGGGTTCCTCACCACCCCGCACCTCTGGCCGCCGCTGCTGGCCGCAAAGAACGGTCGAGTGATCCGCTCCAACAACACTTTTCTGCCGATGTACCAGGTGGTCATGATTCTTCCGATCATGCTGGGCTTCGTCGGGATCCTCGCACTGAATCCCAATACCAGCAGTAACGCCGTCCTGCTCACGCTGGCCGGGGGAGCGCTGCCGAACTGGGCGCTCGGACTGATCGCGATCGCCGCGGCCTCCGCCGCGATGCTGCCTGCCGGCGCCATCTGCATCGGCATCTCGACGCTGGCGTCGCACAACCTGGTGAAGATCGAAAGCGAGCGCACGAAGCTTCGGTTCAACCACCTGGTCGTGATCGCCGCTGCCACCATGGCCCTCGTGCTCGGCCTGACGCGCCCCGATCTGCTGGCCAACCTGTTGCTGCTCACGTTCGGTGGTCTCAGCCAGCTCGCCCCCGGTCTGGCGCTGGCTCTGCCCGAGAAGCCGTTGCTCGCCAAGCAATCCGTGTTCGCCGGTCTCGTCGTGGGAATGCTCACCGTCATCGTGATGACCGTCTTCGAACTGAACCTCGCCAACATCGACGCCGGCATCTGCGGCCTGGTCCTCAACCTCGCGGTGATCGCCGTCGTGGAGGCCGTCGTCCGCGCCACCCGTCCCCGCACCCCGGCCCCCGCGTCGTCGGAAGACCTTCCCGCCACCACCCCGATCCTGGAGACCTCGAAATGACCATCGATCACTACTCGACCGCGCGAGAGATGCTCGCCGCACTCCGTCGCAAGGACATCTCGGCCCGCGAGCTGCTCGACCTGCACACGGACCGGATCGCGCGGGTGAATCCGACGGTCAACGCGCTCGTCAGCCTCGACCTGGACCGCGCGCACTCCACCGCTGCCGCCGCCGACGCACAGACGGCCGCCGGAACCCCGGTGGGGCCGCTGCACGGACTGCCGTTCGCGTTCAAGGACACTCACGACGTCGCCGGTTTCCCCACCGTCGCCGGCTCGCCGCTCCTCGTCGACAACGTGCCCGAGACCAGTGAGCTGATCGCCGAACGCGTCATCGCGGCCGGCGCCGTCACGATCGGCAAGTCCAATGTCCCCGAATTCGCAGCCGGCTCGCACACGTTCAACCCCGTCTTCGGGACCACCACCAACCCGTACGACCCCACCAAGAGTGCGGGTGGCTCGAGCGGCGGCGCCGCGTCCGCGCTCGGCGCGGGACTCGTCGCGCTCGCCGACGGCAGCGACATGGGCGGTTCGCTGCGCAACCCGGCGTCGTTCTGCAACGTCGTCGGATTGCGCCCCACTCCGGGCCGTGTGCCGTGCTGGCCGAACAGCGCGCCCTGGGACGCACTCGTGACGCAGGGACCGATGGCCCGGAACGTCGACGACCTGGAACTGCTGCTATCGGTGATCTCCGGACCCGACGCGCGCATCCGCAGTTCGCTCAGCGCCGATGCCCTCGCGCCGCGTCTCGGTGTCGCCGGCCTGCAGGGTCTGCGCGTCGCGGTGTCCGCGGATCTGAACGGCATCTTCCCCGTGGATGCGCCGGTCCGCGAGATCCACGACCGGCAGTCCTCGATCTTCGCCGCCGCGGGTGCGGTGGTGGCCGAGGACGCACCGTCGATTCCCGACGCCGAGTGGGTGTTCCGCACCCTGCGGGCGTGGCGGTTCAAGATCGACCTCGGTGACCGCGCCGACGCCACCCCCGATCTGCTGAAGCCGTCGCTGCTCGACAACATCCGGCAGGCAGACCGGCTCTCCGCCGACGACGTCGCGAAAGCCATGGTGGCGCAGGCGGAGATCCAGCATCGCGCCGTCGAATTCTTCACCCACCACGACATCCTGGTGATGCCCGTGTCGCAGGTGCTCCCGTTCGACGCCGAACTCGAGTACCCGGCAGCGGTCGACGGCCGTCGCTGCGACGACTACCTCGACTGGATGACGTCGGCGTTGACCGTGACGGTGCTGGGTTGCCCCGCGATCTCCGTTCCCGCCGGATTCAGCGCCGACGGTCTGCCGGTCGGCGTGCAGATCGTCGCGGCCCCGGGCAACGACCTGTTCCTGCTCGACGTGGCACGGGCCTACGAGCAGCTGAACCCCGTCGGAGCCACGCGTCCGCACCTCCTCGAGAGGGCAGCAGCCTCTAGTTCTTCGTGAAGTCGTCCTCACCGACCCGGTGGACGTGGATGAGGTTGGTGGATCCGACGGTGTGCGGGGGTGAGCCGGCGACGATGACGACGAGGTCGCCGTGCCGGTAGCGGCCCAGTCGGAGGAGGGCGGTGTCGACCTGGCGGATCATCTCGTCGGTCGATTCGACCGGGTCGACGAGGAAGGTTTCGGTGCCCTAGGTGAGGGCGAGTTCGTTGCGCACCTGGGGTAGCGGGGTGAATGCCAGCAGTGGCAGCGGGGTGTGGAGCCGGGCGAGTCGTCGCACGGTGTCCCCGGACTGGGTGAACGCGACCAGCGCGGTGGCGTTCAGGCGTTCGCCGATGTCGCGGGCGGCGAACGAGAGAACCCCGCCGTGGGTGCGGGGAGTGTGGGTGAGGGCGGGGACGGTGGTGGATTGGTGTTCGACGGCGGAGAGGATCCGCGCCATCGTCGCGACCGTCTCGGTCGGGTAGGCGCCGACGGAGGTTTCACCGGACAGCATTACCGCGTCGGCGCCGTCGAGGATCGCGTTGGCCACATCCGATGCCTCGGCTCGGGTGGGCCGGGAATTGTCGATCATCGACTCGAGCATCTGGGTGGCGACGATCACCGGTCGGGCGTTCTCCCGGGCGATCTGCACGATCCGTTTCTGCACCAGCGGCCTCCACCCCGAGGTCGCCGCGCGCGACCATGACCGCGTCGAAGGCCCGCACGATCGCCTCGATGTCGTCGACGGCTTCGGGTTTTTCGATCTTCGCGATCACCGGGACCCGGCGGCCGATCCGGTCCATCACCTCGTGGACGCGGTCGATGTCGGTGGGGGCGCGCACGAACGACAGGGCGATCAGGTCGACCCCGAGGCGTAGGGCGAATTCGAGGTCGTCGATGTCCTTGTCCGACAGCGCCGGGACGGACACGTTCATCCCAGGCAGGGAAACGCCCTTGTTGTTGCTGATCGGGCCGCCCTCGGTCACCCGGCACACCACGTCATTGCGGTCGATGTCGGTGATGGTCAGTGCGATCTTGCCGTCGTCGACCAGCAGTCGGTCACCGGCGCGTGCGTCCTGGGCGAGGTGGGTGTAGGTGGTCGAGACCCGGTCGTGGGTGCCCGCGCAGTCCTCGACGGTGATCCGGACCTGTTCGCCGGTCGCCCACACGGTCGCGCCGTCGGTGAAGCGGCCGAGGCGGATCTTCGGTCCCTGCAGGTCCGCGAGGATTCCGACGGCTCGGCCGGTGCTGTCGGCTGCGGCGCGGACGCGGCGGTAGTTGGCTTCGTGGTCGGTGTGGTCGCCGTGACTGAAATTCAGTCGGGCGATGTCCATCCCGGTTTCGACGAGACTGCGGGTGCGTTCGTCCGTGGCGGTAGCGGGCCCGAGCGTGCAGACGATCTTCGCCCGGCGAGGCGACAGCAGCGACGCCGAGTCGACATCGGCAGCGAGTGGCGAGTGGATGTCGGTGAGAGTCATCGTGGTCCTTCGTTGTGCAGAAGCGAGCCCCGGCCGATGTCACGCCCGATGCGGGTGAGGAGTTCGCCGGTCAGCTCCGGGTCGGCGGCGGTGTTCCGGTCGGTGTAGTCGCCGAGGGAATGGATGTACTCGAAACCGGCAGGAGCCCAATACTTCCGGGACAGAGTGCTACGGCCGGCGACGGCGATCACCGGGACCGGATGGGCGCGGCGGGCCAGGACCGCGAGCAGTTTGCCGTGTTCGGTCTGCTCGTCGATGCTGCCCTCGCCGGTGATCACCAGGTTCATTCCTGCGAGACAGCCGTCGAAATCGAGTAGGTCGAGGAAGTATTCGGCGCCGGAGACCATGCGCGCGCCGAGCAGCATGGCGGCGAATCCGATCCCACCGGCACTGCCGGCGCCGGGGGAGTCGGCCACCGCACGCGCCTGAGGGTAGCCGCTGCGGGTGAACACCTCGACGAGGTTGTCGAGGCCGGAGTCGAGGTAGCGCACGTCCGCTTCGGTGGCGCCTTTCTGCGGGCCGTACACGGCGGCGGCGCCGTGCGGTCCGGTCAGCGGGTTGGTGACGTCGCCGGCGATCACGATCTCGATTCCGGACAGGTTCACCGCGCGGGAGGAATCGATCGTCGCGACCTCGGGAAGGGTTCGCCCGCACGCCCGCAGGGGTCGTCCCGTGCTGTCGGAGAAGGTGAACCCGAGGGCGGCGAGCATCCCCGTTCCGCCGTCGGTACCGGCGCTGCCGCCGAGGGCGAGGACGAGGCGGCGCGGGTGGTGGCGGCGGGCGTGCCCGATGGCCTGGCCGAATCCGAGGCTGGAGGCGTCGAGGGGAGCGGTGCGCCCGCTGGGGAGGGTGGCCAGTCCGCAAGTGTTGGCGACTTCGACCACCGCGGTGGTGCCGTTGACGGCGATGCGTCCGCGCTGGGGTGTTCCCCTTGCGCCGGCGACCGTGACGGGGTGCGGAGTGAATCCGACCGCCACCGCCGCGTCGACGCTGCCGTCGCCTCCGTCGGCGAGAGGAAGTCGCCTGCTGTCGATTCCCGCCGAAGCGAGGCCGGCCGAGAGATGTTCGGCGACAGCTGCTGCGGAGAGCGAGCCCTTGAACTTGTCCGGGGCAACCAGAACCCTCATCGGCCTTCCTTTCTCGTGTGCAGTGCGGATGCGGTCATCGCTGTGTGGAGTGCGCGGGCGTCGTCGCCGCGGGGTCGAGCCGTTCGTGGTCGATGTGGACAGCGTCCGGTTCCCCGATCATGTGGTGGTGCTTGTCTCGTGGTTCCTGTTCCAGGATCTCCATGTCGAAGTCGTTCTCGACGTCACCGTCGGGTGGGGGAAGGACTTCGCCGGAGAAGACGCGGCGGGCACGGTCGACGTCGAGTTCGTGGTTCCATTTGGCGACGAACAGGGTGGCGACGGCGTTGCCGATGAAGTTCACCAGGGCGCGGCATTCGGACATGAACTTGTCGATACCGAAGATGAGCATGATGCCGGCCGCGGGGATGGTGCCAAGGGTGCTCAATGTTGCTGTCAGCGCGATGAACCCGCCTCCGGCGACACCTGCGGCCCCCTTGGAGGTGAGGAGCATGACGCCGAGGAGGCCGAGCTGCTGCGGAATCGTCAGGTCGGTGTTGGTGGCCTGCGCGATGTACAGCGCGGCGAGCGAGAGGTAGATGGCTGCCCCGTCGAGGTTGAAACTGTAGCCGGTGGGCACGACGAGACCGACGGTGGTCTTCTTGACGCCGGCGTACTCCAGCTTGCGCATCAGACCGGGCAGCGCGGGCTCGGCAGTGGAGGTGCCGAGAATGAGCAGGAGTTCTTCCTTGAAGAAGCCGAGCATCCGGAAGATGTTGAGCCGCAGGTACGCCATGACCGATCCGAGGACCACGAAGACGAAGAACGCGGACGTGACGTAGAACAGCAGGATCAGGCTGCCGAGGCTGGTGAGGGTGGAGACACCGTACTTGCCGATGGCGAAGGCCATGGCGCCGAACGCACCGAGGGGTGCGAGCTTCATGATGAAGCTCAGGACCTTGAAGACCACCGCGGTGAGGCGTTCGACGGCATCCCGGATCGGTGCGGCGATCTGGCCCACCGCGTTGATGGCGACACCGAAGATGACGGCGAGGAAGATGACCTGGAGGATGTCGCCCTCGACGAACGGGCCGAACACGCTGTCCGGGACCAGGTGGGTGATGAACTCCCACCACTGCTTCTCTTCACCGGTCTGAATCAGTTTGTTGGCGGAGTCGGTCGTTTCCAGCGAGGCGGCGTCGGCATTCACCCCGTCGCCGAGGCGGAAGACGTTGATCGCGACGAGACCGGTGAGCAGCGCGAGGATGGTCCCGACCTGGAAGTAGGTCAGCGCCTTGATTCCCGTCAGCCCGACCTTCTTCAGATCCGCGACACTCGCGATGCCGCCGACGATCGTCAGGAACACGATCGGGCAGATCAGCATCTTCATCGCGGTGATGAAGGTGGTGCCGATCGGCTCCATCGCCTCGCCGGTGTCCGGCCAGAGCCACCCGACCAGGATGCCGAGCACGATCGCGATGAGAACCCAGAAGTACAGTTGCCTGTACCAAGGTTTCTTCACAGTCGCCGGTTGGTAACTCGCTGCGCTGCTTGGTGTTTCCATGACATTCACCTCGGGTGAGAGTGTTCAGGTGTGAAGACGGGGGTGGCCGAGAGTTACCGACCGTTCGAGGGGTGGGCCCCGACCCGGCAGATCCTGCCGAGTCGGGCCGGCTGTGAACTGTGGATGGCGGTCAGGCCGGGGTCAGCGCGGTCTGCAGCGCGTGCACGATCGCCTCGGTGACGGCGTCGGTGTCCGACGAGCCGCCGATGTCGCGGGTCAGTGCTCCGCTCGCGGTGGCGGCCTCGATGGCGGCTTCGACACGGCGGGCCTCGTCGTGCAGCCCGAAGTGGTCGAGCATCAGGGCGGCGCTGGCGATCGCGCCGATCGGGTTGCTGATGCCCTGGCCCGCGATGTCGGGTGCGGAACCGTGAACGGGTTCGAACATGCTCGGGAAGCGGCGCTCCGGGTTGAGGTTCGCGCTCGCCGCGATACCGAGGCTTCCCGCCAGCGCGGAGCCGAGGTCGGAGAGGATGTCGGCGTTGAGATTCGACGCCACCACCACGGACAGATCCTCCGGGTGCAGGATGAACTTGGCACTCATGGCGTCGACGAGGACGCTCTCGGTCGCGACGTCGGGGTAGTCGAGGGCGACGCGGTTGAAGACCTCGTCCCACAGGACCATGCCGTACTGCTGGGCGTTGGACTTGGTGACGCTGGACACCTTCTTCACGGTGCGGGTGCGGGCCAGGTCGAACGCGAACCGCATGATGCGCTCGCAGCCCTTCTCGGTGAACAGCGCGGTCTGCAGTGCGACCTCGTTGCCCGGACCGCGACCGCTGAGGTTACGTCCGCCGAGGCCGGCGTACTCGCCCTCGCTGTTCTCCCGGACGACGACCCAGTCGAGTTCGGTGTCGTCGGCCTTGCGCAGCGGCGACTGCACGCCGGGCAGGAACCTCACCGGGCGGACGTTGGCCCACTGGTCGAAGTTCTGGGTGATGTTGAGCCGCAACCCCCACAGGCTGATGTGGTCGGGGACGTTCTCCCATCCGACCGCACCGAAGTAGATGGCGTCGAATGCCTGCAGGGTGTCGAGGCCGTCGTCGGCCATCATCTTCCCGGTCTGCTCGTAATACCCGCATCCCCAGGGAAATTCTTCCCACTCGAAGGCGAAACGCCCACCGGACTGTTCTGCGAGGACGTCGAGCACGCGCCGTCCGGCAGCGACGACCTCCTTGCCGACGCCGTCGGCGGGGATCGATGCAATCGTGAACGTCTGCGGTGCCATGTCGTTGCCTCCATCGTGTTGTGCTCGTCACAGTGTGTGATGCATTCATTAACCCGTCACAATCACGCAGCGTCCATGACCAAGAGTCGATCCGGCTTATAGGTTTCACCTAATCGAGTCGTGTTTTCGCAGGTAGAGTGAGTGTCCACGCGGCGGTCGCCGAGAGCACCGCTCGAGGGTTCGGCCGCACATCGACGGGAATGAGGGGTTCGGATGGACGCGCGTCAGTTGCGGTACTTCCTGGCTGTGGTCGACCAGGGAGGCATCAACCGCGCAGCGGAAACACTGCTGATCGCGCAGCCCTCGCTCTCCCAGTCGATATCCGCGCTCGAGCGTGAACTCGGGGTACCGCTCTTTCACCGCGTCGGACGCAGGCTGGTGCTCAGCGACGCCGGCGAAACGCTCGTCGGTCCGGCCCGCGTGGTGTTGCGCGATCTCGAGGATGCGAAGGCATCCGTCGATGCGCTGAAAGGGCTCCGCGCCGGTCGCGTGGACCTGATCACGATGCCGTCACCCGGGATCGAACCCCTCACCACGATCCTCACCAGCTTCAGCCGCACCTATCCATCGGTCACCGTCAATGCCGAGGCGGCATTCACCCCCGAAGAGGTGCTCCATGCCGTGCGCACCGGCGTATGCGAAGTCGGGATCCTGGGTTCACCCGCTGCGGTGCGTGCCCCCGAACTCGACGTCGTCGCACTCGAAAGCCAGCCGCTGATCCTCATCTCCGGGCCGGGCGCCGAGACGCCGAGCCGCCCGGAGATTCGGAGATCGGAACTGTCCGGATTTCGACTCATCGTCTCGCAGCGCGGATCGTTGATGCGAACCCTCGTCGACGAGGTCCTCGCCAGCGGCGTCGCAGCCACCATCGTCGCCGAGGTCGCCCACCGAACCTCGATCCTGCCGATGGTCCTCAGCGGATTCGGGCAGGCTGTCATGCCGTCGTCGTGGGCGCCGTCGGCCCGGCAGTCCGGCGCCACCGTGCACCGCATCGTCCCCGAGTCCTACTTGCACATCGCCGCCGTCTGCCGGCGAACCCATCTCACGCCACCCGCGCGGACGCTCATGGACGAGGCACGAAAGTACGCAGAACGCACACCGGCAGCCTGGGATGCGCCCGCAGCGGAGAGCCCGCACATCTCCTGAATGACAGTCGTGCCCCTACTCCGTGATGGATCGAGGATCGAGACACTCCGCCGTTCTTCGATCGCCCCGGCGGATGCTTGTGCAATTGCCGATCCGGGGACGGAGCCCCGTATTTCGGCCACCGGGTGGTTTGTTCTCGGTTCGATCCGGCAACCGGTCGCGCGGCAGTTACGGTGATGAGACACTGCCCCGAGGTCAGGAGTCGCCGTGCCCAAGCTGGAGATCAAGAGGAAGTCCGAGCTCTCCCGGAAAGAGGTGTCCGACCGGCTCATCGCGCTCGGACAGGCCCTCGCGAGTGGCTCCGAGGTGGAGCTGGGCTCGGGTGGCGACTCGATCGAAATCGTCGTCGCCGACCGGGTCCGGTGGGAGCTCGAGATAGAGGTCGACGGCGACGAGACCGAGATCGAAATCGAAATCAGTTGGCGGGACGATCCGTCCGAAGAGTCGACCGCCGACGCGGAACCGGAAACGGCGAGTCCGCCACCGGTCAAGACCGCGCGTCGTGGGCGGCCCCGCAAGAGCACCGCCAAGTGATCCGCACGTAGCGCGTCTGAATCGTCACCCGGCGGACCTGCGCTGCATTCGGACTCCACTGCCGAAACGTTGTGCTGCCAATACCCTCCGACCGGCGGAAAATTGGCGGTAACCAGGCCATATCGCGTCACTCGAGGAAGGCAGACAACCATGTCCGCGGAACACGACGAACCGGTGGCACATCCGAGCCGGACCGAGCGCGCACAACGAGGGGCGGACGCCCGCCGAGACACCCCGCCGGCTGCGCTCGCGGAACACCGTGTAGCCGATCGGCGCGACCCTGTGGGCCTCCTCGAGAAGCAGGCGACGGAGAGAGTCGCGGAACTCGTTCCGATCCGGTACGGGCGCATGGCGGCGACGGCCTTCGCCTTCTACCGCGGCGGCGCCGCGATCATGGCCGACGATCTGTCCCACTCGCCTACCACGGGCCTGCGCACGCAGCTCTGCGGCGACGCGCACCTGAGTAACTTCGGAATCTTCGCCACCCCGGAACGTCGGCTGGCATTCGACATCAACGACTTCGACGAGACACATCCCGGTCCTTTCGAATGGGACGTCAAACGCCTCGTCGCGAGCCTCGCGATCGCGGCGCAGGAGAACGGCTTCAGCAGCAAGAAGACCAGGAACATCACCCGTGCCTGCGCCGCCGAATACCGCGAAACCATGGCCAGTCAGGCGCAACTGGGAAACCTGGGCGTCTGGTACTCCCACATCGAGCCCACAGCGGAACTCGTGGGGCTTCGAGACGAGCTGGACAAGTCGCAGAGGAAACGCGCTCGCACAGCTCTGGAGAAGGCGCGCCGCCGGGACAGCGTCCAAGCGCTCTCCAAGCTGACCGCCGTCGTCGACGGGGAGAGGCGGATCATCAGCAACCCGCCTCTGCTGGTGCCGGTCGAGGAGTTGTATGCGGGCGAAGACCTCGAATCGTTGTACCGAGACCTACGGCATCGCCTGAACGTGTATGTGCAGTCTCTGCGGTGGGACCACCGCGTGCTCTACGACCAGTTCCGGATGATTCAAATTGCCCGCAAGGTGGTCGGGGTCGGCAGTGTGGGCACCCGCACCTGGATCATTCTGATGCTGGGCGCTGACGAAGACGATCCGCTGTTTCTGCAGGTGAAGGAGGCGGGTCCGTCCGTGCTGTCGAGTTACGTCGACGGCCCGTCCTTCGCTGCCGAGGGCGAGCGAGTGGTCAGCGGACAGCGGCTGATGCAGGCCGCGAGCGACATCTTCCTGGGCTGGGAACGTGGCGCGGGCCCCGACGGCGTCGAGCGGGACTTCTACGTGCGCCAACTGCGGGACGGCAAGGGTTCGGCGGTGGTCGAATCCCAGACACCCACCGTCATGATGCTGTACGGGCGATTGTGTGCACGGGTCCTCGCCTATGCGCACGCGCGGGCCGGCGACCGGATCGCGATCGCCGCCTACCTCGGGGACGACACCGAATTCGATCATGCGATAGCGGAATTCGCCGAAACGTACGCAGAGCAGAACACCCGAGACCATGCTGCCCTCCTCGAGGCCATCACGGGGGCCCGCATCGTCGCGGCTACCGGATTCTGAACAGAGACGTCCCGGGACCGTCCGGTCGTACGCCCGCCCACACGACCGGTGGACCGGCACGGTTCAGAAGATCTGGACGAAGCGGTACCAGTCGGATTCGATGTGCTGATATCCGATCTCACCGTCACGCTCGGGTGGGCCGATCTTGTCGGTGCCGCCCGGCAGCTGAGCGACTCCGACAAGATTGACCAGGCCGCCTTCGAGGTAGAAGTGGCACCCGGTGTCGAGCGGCTCGACGCGCCAGGTGTCGTACAGGCCGATCCGCTGGTCGTCGGACGACGGTGTGCACGCCTGCGCGTATGCGGTCAGTTCGCCCACCGACAGCCGCCACCCGAGGTCGGAAGGCACACCGAAGAATACGAGGGTCGCGGTCAGAGCCACCATGGCCGGCGCAAGGCAGATGCGTCGATCCCACCGGTACCGCCCCAGCTGCACGCCGGCGAGGATCAGCCACACGGCACCGAGAATGAGCAGGGCGAAACCAGCCAGCACGACGTACGGGAAGACCGGGTCGATCGGAATCGTGATCACCAGCGTCGCAGCGCAGACGAACGCGACGAGGGCGGTGAGGACGATCCCGGTCGCCGACCGCCACCACCGCGGCGTGTCCGTCCGGCGGCGCGCAGTGCGTTGCGTCGACTGTGCGTCGCGGGCGTCCATCAGGGGTCTCCGTTCGCCGGCGCTCTCCGAGAGGTGGTCAGGTCGGTGACCTCCCGTCAGGCTCGGGTGGGCGGTGGACCGCCGAAGCCGCGGAGGTCGCGGGCGGTGGTGCCGGGTTCGAAAGTGCTGCCGCCGGGCCCGAATCGTCCGATCACGGTGTGCCGGCTGTCCCAGAGCACCCCGCGGGTGGGGAGGGCCCACCGGCTGGAGAACGCGGACGCGTCGTCCCCGTCGTCCACGGATGGGTCGTGCGCCGAAGCGATGTGCGCGGCGTAGGCGCGCAGCGCGACCGCGAAGGCGTTGGGTTCGCGGCCGGCGTCGAGGAAATGCGCTCGGTCGCCGCACTGCGGGCAGTGCCACGACGCGCGGTCGCATCCGCCGGCGAGGCCGACGGCCGGTGGTTCGTCTCCGGGCGGACCGACGGTGCGATACGCGTCGAACGGGTCGGGCTGCTCGATCCGATCGGGCGCCTGCCGTGCCGCTGCAACCATGTCCCGCCAGGCGGCGTGCACGTCGAAACCCCCGAGCATCAGCACCTCTTCGGGCATCGGGCCGATGAACGGGGAACCCGCGCACAGCACCCGGCTGTGGTCGTGGGCGTGGCTGTACTTCGGGTCGAGAGCCCGGGCGTGCCGCATCTGCTGCACGCGCACGGTGATCGCGAGCCCGTGCCATTCGCGTCCGCAGTGCGGGCACGGGTCCTGGTTCACGTTCGAGTCGTGCCCGGATCGGTGGTCGTGGTTCGCGAGTTGGTCGTGTACGAGCCGGTCGATCCGGTCGACGAGGTCACGGTCGGTCATGGTGGATACCCACGGTAGCGGCTGCGGCCGCTCTGTGCGGTCAGTATCCCGCGTCGAAGTCGAACTCGTTGATCAGCGTGGCGTCACCCGACAGGTAGCGTCCGAGGTTCTCGACGAACAGATCGACGATCTTCGCGTTCTCGGACGGCACGTTGGCGGCGCTGTGCGGGCTGAGGATGACGTTGTCGGCCGTCCACAACGGCGAATCGTCTCGGAGGGGTTCGGTGGTGGTGACGTCCAGGACCGCCCCGCCCAGCCGTCCCGTCGACAGTGCTTCTGCGAGAGCGTCTTCGTCGATGATCGGTCCCCGTCCGAGATTGACGACCAGTGCGCCGTCGGGGAGGGCGGCGAGTTCCCGGCGTCCGATCAGTCCACGAGTGTCGTCGGTGAGGGCGCAGGAGATCACGAGGATGTCCGCGGCGGGCAGGTGCTCGGCGATCCGGTCCGTGGTGGTCATGCTGTCGAAAGGGGCGCCTGCGGGGCGCGGGGTGCGGGCCACCCCGCTTGCGGTGACGGAGAAGCACCGGAGGAGTTCCGCTGTGCGCGAGCCGATCTTGCCGGCGCCGACGATCAGCGCGTGGCGTCCCGCGAGCTCGGTCGTTTCCTGTTTGCGCCAGGTCCGGGTCTGCCGGTCGGCGATCAGCCGGGGGAGGCCGCGTGCGAAATGAAGAATGCCGGCGAGTGCGAACTCCGCCAGCGGTTCGGCGTGGACTCCCGCGGCGGTCGTCACCGTCAGCGGAGCGCGCGACAGCCCGAATTTCTCGATCAGTTGCCCGGCGCCCGCGGACGTCGCCTGAATCCATCGCAGATTCGGCGACTGTTCGAGGGTGCGTTCGGGGTGCCGCCAGTCGAAGTCGAACATCACGTCCGCGGTCCGCAACATCGACGACCACCGGTCGTGCTCGACGGCCGTCAGATCACGCGGCACCCCGACGTGATCGCTGTGCCATCGAGGCCGGGGGAGCAGGTCGGGTGCGTACGACACCCGGACCCGAGGGTCGCTGTCAGCGATCCTGTCGACCAGGTCCTGCTCGAGATACGACGCGACGAGCACGTCGACGCACGGGTCGGGCACGGTCACTCCTTCACCGCCGGCGGTTCGGACGTCGGTGCGCTCGGCTCGGCCTCCGGCGCGGCGGCAGACTTCGGCATCGCCGCCGCGGCGACGACGAGTACGACGGCCGCGCCGAGGGCGGCCACGAACACCAGATGCAGGGCGCCGGCCAGGTCGGCCGGGGCGGGGTTGTCGGCGCCGCCCAGTCGCGCGTTGACGAGGGCGCCGAACAGGGCGACCCCCACGGCGCTGCCGATGGACCGGGCGAACATGTTGGTCGAGGTGACGACGCCGCGCTCCGACCAGTCGACGCTCGACTGCGCCGCGATGAGGGTGGGGCTCGCGACGAGACCCATGCCGCCGCCGATGACGAAGCAGCAGATCGCCACCTGCCACACCGCCGAGTCGATGGACAGGCTCAACGTGAGAGCGGTGCCCGCCACGACCAGCAGGCTGCCCGCGGTGGCCGTGACCCGGAAGCCGAAGCGCAGGTACACGCGCCCGGACTGCGACGCGGCGATCGGCCAGCCGATGGTCAGGGTGGCCAGCGCGAACCCGGCCACCAGGGCGCCCGTCCCGAGGACGCCCTGGGTGAAGGTCGGCACGTAAGTGGTCAGGCCCAGGACGATGGCCCCGACCAGCAGTGAGACAAGACTGCTCGCCGCGAGAACCCGCCGGGTGAACACCCACAGCGGCAGCACCGGTTCGGCGGCGCGCCGTTCCACGAGGACGAAGACGATGAGGAACACGACACCCGCCGCGAAGATGCCGAGGCTGATCGGGGAACTCCACGCCCAGGCCTGCCCGCCTTCGAGGAGTCCGAGGATGAGCAGTGTCGCCCCGACTGCCAGGATTCCGGCGCCGGCGTAGTCGATGGACCGCTGGGTGCGCGCCCGCTTCTCGTCGAAGTTGCGGATCAGCATCACAGCCGCGAGCAGGCAGAGAGGAATGTTGACGAAGAAGATCCACCGCCACGACAGGTACTCGGAGAACACCCCGCCGAGGGTCGGGCCGATCACCGCCGACATGCCCCACACGCTGGCCAGATAGCCCTGGGCCTTGGCGCGTTCGGCGAGGGTGTAGATGTCTCCGGCGATGGTCATGCTCATCGGCTGGACGGCCCCGGCGCCGAGACCCTGCACCGCGCGGAACGCGATGAGAGCGGGCATGCTCCACGCGATCCCGCACAGCACCGAGCCGACGCCGAACAATGCGATGCCCAGGAGCATCACCGGCCTCCGGCCGAAGATGTCGGCCAGCTTGCCGTAGATCGGCACCGACACGGCCTGCGTGAGCAGGTAGATCGAGAACAGCCACGGGAACTGGGAGAAACCGCCGAGGTCCCCGACGATGGTGAAGACGGCGGTGGAGATGATGGTCGCATCGAGCGCGACGAGCGACGTCGTGAGCATCAGTGACACGAGAATCGGTCCGCGTTCCGAACGGAACCCGACGTCGACCGGGGTCGTGTCCGTCGCCATTACGCACCCTCTCCGGTTACCGCGCTCACAAGAGTTCCTGACCAACGGTAACGACAACGGGAGACGAAGTGTTCCGCGGCTGTGCCCGCGACGCCGCTACGCGGTCGCCGAGGATCCGCGGAACGCCGCGCGGTAGGAGTGGGGGCTGGTCCCGACGACGCGCTTGAACCGGTGTCGTGGGGCCGCTGAGGAAGTCCCGCTCACCGACCCGGCGCTCGACGGGAACCGGCTCACCTGGTCGCAGTCATCACCAAGCCGCTGCGCCTCCACTTGCAGTTCGATGTCCTCGTCGAGGGTGACGAGATGACGGGGAGTCGACGGCGGGACGTCTCCCCAGCTCGAAGGTCAGCGGCCGCCGGTCGGTGCCCGACCGATAGGCTGGGTCACCGTGCGCCCCTCACTCGATTCATACGCCCATCTGGCCGGTGGCAAGGTCCGCGACCTCTACACGATCGACGACGAGCACCTTCTGTTGGTCGCGAGCGACCGGATCTCCGCCTACGACCACGTCCTCAGCACCCCGATCCCGGACAAGGGGCGGGTGCTCACCGCGATGAGCGTCTTCTTCTTCGGCGTCCTCGGTGGCAACAACCATCTGGCCGGTGAACCCGACGACAGCCGGATCCCCGAAGAGGTTCTCGGCCGCGCGCTGGTGGTCCGGAAGCTGGACATGGTCCCCGTCGAGTGCGTGGCCCGCGGCTACCTCACGGGGTCGGGGCTGATCGACTACAACGAGACCGGCGCGGTGTGCGGCGTCGCACTGCCCGAGGGGCTGGTGGAGGCGAGCCAGCTTCCCGACCCGATCTTCACGCCCGCCAGCAAGGCCGAGCTGGGCGAGCACGACGAGAACATCAGTTTCGAGGCCGTGGTCGAGAAGGTGGGCCAGGACCTGGCCGTGAAGCTGCGCGACGACACCCTCGACATCTACGGCCGGGCGTCCAACTTCGCCGCGGACCGGGGCATCATCCTCGCCGACACCAAGCTCGAGTTCGGACTGGACCCGCAGGGCAACCTGGTTCTCGCCGACGAGGTCCTCACCCCCGACTCGTCCCGGTACTGGCCGGCCGACGGGTACGAGGCCGGGAAGGTGCAGCCGAGCTTCGACAAGCAGTTCGTCCGCAACTGGCTCACCGGCCCCGAATCCGGCTGGGACCGCGCGTCCGACACTCCGCCGCCGCCGCTGCCCGCGGAGATCGTCGAGGCGACCCGCGAGCGGTACATCGAAGCGTACGAGCGGATCTCGGGTCTGTCGTTCGCGGACTGGGTGGGCTGAGACATGACCTCCGAAGGCGCGAAACTCACCCCGCCGGTCGCGAAGAAGGTTCCCACCGAACGCGTCCACCACGGTCACACGTTCGTCGACGAGTACGAGTGGCTGCGCGACAAGGAAGACGCCGAAGTCGTCGCGTACCTCGAGGCCGAGAACGCGTACACCGAGCAGCAGACCGCGCATCTCGCGCCGCTGCGGGACCAGATCTTCCAGGAGATCAAGTCCCGTACGCAGGAAACCGATATGTCGGTTCCCACCCGCATGGGCGACTGGTGGTACTACGCCCGCACCATCGAGGGCAAGCAGTACGGCGTCCAGTGCCGGGCACCGATCGACGGCCCCGACGACTGGACCCCGCCGGAACTGGCTCCGGGTGTCGAACTCCCCGGTGAGCAGGTGCTACTCGACGGCAACGCCGAGGCCGAGGGTCACGACTTCTTCTCCATCGGCGCCTTCTCCCTCAGTCACGACGGCACGCTCCTCGCGTACTCGGTCGACGTGGTCGGCGACGAGCGGTACACGCTGCGCTTCAAGAACCTCGTGACCGGCGAACTGCTGCCCGACGAAATCCCCGAGACCGCGCCCGGCGCCACCTGGGCCATCGACCACAGTCACGTCTTCTATCTCACCGTCGACGACTCCTGGCGTCCCGACACGGTGTGGCGGCACAAGCTCGGCACCGACCGTGCGCAGGACGTCACCGTGTTCCACGAGCCGGACGAGCGGTTCTGGGTGTCGGTCGGGTCCACCCGGAGCGAGAAGTACCTCATGATCTGGGTGGGGTCGAAGATCACCAGCGAAGGCTGGGTGCTCGAATCGGAGAACCCCGAGGGCGAGTTCCGGGTGGTGCTGCCGCGACGCGAGGGCGTCGAGTACGGCGTCGAGCACGCGGTCGTCGCGGGGGAAGACCGCTTCCTGATCATGCACAACGACGTCGTCGACGGTGAGAAGGCCGAGAACTTCGTGCTCGCCGACGCGCCGGTGTCCGACCCGACGTCGCAGACCATCCTCATTCCGCACCGCTCCGACGTGCGGTTGGAGGAGGTCGACGCGTTCGCCGACCACCTCGTGCTCGGTTACCGCCGCGAAGCGTTGACCCGGCTGGCTATCTGGCCGCTCGGTGAGGACGGCTACGGCGAGTTCACGGAGATCGAATTCGACGAGGAACTCTTCAGCGTCGGGCTCGGCGCCAACCCGGAATGGCGGCAGCCGACACTGCGGATGGCGTTCACGTCGTTCATCACGCCCGGCCAGGTCTACGACTACGTGCTGTCGACGGGTGAACTCGCCCTGCGCAAGTCGCAACCCGTGCTCGGCGAATTCGATGCCGGAAACTACGAGCAGCAACGCGACTGGGCCGTCGCCGAGGACGGGACGCGCATCCCGCTCTCGATCGTCCGGCGCAAGACGAACGGCGTCGACGACCCCGCCCCGACCCTCCTCTACGGGTACGGATCGTACGAGGCCAGCATGGATCCCGCGTTCTCCGTCGCGCGGCTGTCCCTGCTCGACCGCGGAGTGGTGTTCGTGGTCGCGCACGTGCGTGGCGGCGGCGAGATGGGCCGGCACTGGTACGAGACCGGCAAGACGCTCACGAAGAAGAACACCTTCACCGACTTCGTCTCGAGCGCACAGCATTTGATCGACACCGGACGCACCACGCCGCAGCAGATGATCGCCGACGGCGGCAGCGCAGGCGGCCTGCTGATGGGTGCGGTGGCCAACCTGGCACCCGAACTGTTCGCCGGAATCCTCGCCAACGTGCCCTTCGTGGACCCGCTGACGTCGATCCTCGACCCCTCACTGCCGCTGACCGTCATCGAATGGGACGAGTGGGGCAACCCGCTCGAGAACCCCGAGGTCTACGAATACATGCGCTCGTACAGCCCGTACGAGAACGTCGAGGCCAAGGACTACCCGGCGATCCTCGCGATCACCAGCATCAACGACACCAGGGTGCTCTACGTCGAACCGGCGAAGTGGGTCGCCAAACTGCGCGCCACCAAGACCGGCGACTCGCCGCTCCTCCTCAAGACGGAGATGAGCGCCGGGCACGGCGGTGTCAGCGGACGCTACGAGAAGTGGAAAGAAGTAGCGTTCGAATTCGCCTGGGTGCTCGACACGATCGGCGAGTAGGTACGGGCGGCACCCGCGCCGAGGATGCGATATCTCGGCGTGTGAAAAGCATCGGCGGGCGAGGCGGAAATCGGAGTGTGAGGGGGCTTTCCGCCTCTCACGGCTCAGATGCAGAAGCTGATGCTGGCCGACCCCAGTGGCAAGTTGAGGCAGACGGCGATCGAACCGACTGCCGGGGTCGGTGCGGGAGCGAGCGGTGCGGCGACAGCTGCGGGGGCGGCGAGAGCGCCGAGTGACAGGGTCATTGCGATTGCGGCGAGTGTGGTGGCAATTCTGCTAGACATGTGAAGGTCCTTGACTGAGTTACTGCGAGCCGGAGGTGACTCCTCTCCAATCGTCCACCGATGTGATGCAGGCCACAACCTCTGGCGGAGCTTTTCTCGACCCTCTCCGGTAGTCCCTCCCGTGCCATGTCAATGCTGTTGCGCCGCAGTGATAGTCGGATGTCACTTGTACGAGTCGAGCATCTCCTGCGGTAACGGCTGCTCCATGACGACCCTGGACCCGTCCCAGGAGTAGGTGACGACCGCAGGTCCGCCCGACGGGCAGCAATTGGCGTCCTGCTCGCCGAGCCACCTGTACTGCACCGAGACGGAGGCGTCGGTGGATCCGACCACGTCGGTGTAGGCAAACGATTCGGCTGTCGCGGTGCCCAGATACGTGCCGTCGTGGAAGAACAGCACCTGGGTCGGCGAACTCACCGTTCCCATGGGTGTCTCCGCCGTGGCCCACAGCAGCGTGGGGCAGTCCTCGCCGGCGGCATCGGACGCGGTTCCGGGTACCCACGGATCGCCACCCGGTGCATTGCCGAGCGTCGCGAACGCGTCGCTGACCAGTGCGGAATCGAGGTCGAGACACGGCCCGCTGTGTACTTCTGCGGCAGAAGTGGCCTGTGGGACCGGGGAGGCGGCGGATTCTGCCGCGTTGTCGCTTCCAGTGCACCCAGTGAGTGCGGTCGCAGCCGCAACGGTCAGAAATGCCGCCACGTGAGTCTTCATGTGTTCTCCCTGCATCGTCCCCGACAGGAATTACTTCGCCCCACTCACTGTCTCGCGTGGCGCCGCCGGTTCGTTACGGGGGTCAGCGCAGCGCGTACCGAATCTGCGGGCGCCCCGCCCGGCCGTACTCGGTGTGCCGGGTGAGCACCCCGTCGTCGGCGAGGCGTTCGAGATACCGCCAGGCCGTGACCCGGGAGACACCGATGTCGGCTGCCACCTCGGCCGCCGTCAGCGGTCCGGCAGCGTCACGGATGCACGCGGAGACGTGGTCGAGTGTCTGAGGTGCAACGCCTTTCGGGGACGCCGCACGCTCGTCGGAGGTGCGCAGCGCGGACATCGCCCGATCGATGTCGTGCTGACTCAGCGCGTTGCTTCCGGCGGGCAGCGCGTCGCGGAATTCCCGGTACCGCTCGAGTTTGTCGCGGAACGCCGCGAACGTGAACGGCTTCAGCAGATACAACGCGATACCGCGCGCCACGGCGGTGCGGACCATCTCGAGGTCGCGGGCCGAGGTCACCGCGATCACGTCGGGACTCGGTCGCACGCCGCTCAGTGCCGCCGCCACGTCGAGTCCGCTGGCATCCGGCAGGCCGATGTCGAGGAGGACGAGGTCGATGGGGTCGTCGCTGCCGTTCGCGGCGGCGACCGCGCGCATGGCGCTGCTGCCGTCGTGAACGACGGTGTGGACCGAAAAGCCCGGAATGCGTTCCACGTACGCGCGATGCGCCTCGGCGATGAGTGGTTCGTCCTCGACGATCATCACGCGGATCACGGGGCGGCCCCCTCGATCGGGATCTCGACGACGATCATCGATCCGAGCGACGGCTCCGTGTGGATCGTCCCGCCGTGCCGCGCCACCACCTGGGCCACCAACGCCAGCCCGAGCCCGCGCTGACCCGACTTGGTGGAATAGCCGCGCGTGACCGCCTTGTCGAGTTCGTCGGCGGGAATACCGGGGCCGCTGTCGGCCACCCGCACCACCATCATCGAATTCTCCTGACGGACGGTCACTTCCACCCACGCATCCTCTCCCGGGGATTCCGTCGCACCGCGGGCGGCGTCGATCGCGTTGTCCACGAGATTACCCACCAGCGTGACGAGTTCACGCGCACTGAGCGGCGCGACGGGTCCGAGGGCGGTGTCTTCGGTGACGGTCAGGTCGACTCCCCGTTCGGCGGCCACACCCACCTTGCCGAGCAGCAGTGCGGCCAGGGCGGGTTCGTGCACCGCCGTCATCAGGCGGTCGATCAATTCCTGCGACAACCGTAGATCCTCGGTGGCGAACGCGATCGCGTCGTCGTAGCGGCCCAATTCGACCATCGTGATGATCGTGTGCAGACGGTTCGCCGATTCGTGGGCCTGCGACCGCAGCGATTCCGCGAATCCGCGCACGGAGTCGAGTTCGCCCATGACGCTTTGCAATTCGGTGCGATCGCGCAGGGTCAGCACCGTCCCGAGACGCCGTCCCTCCCACGTCACGGGCTCCCGGCTGACGAGCAGCACGCGGTCGGGGGTCACGTGCACCTCGTCCCGGGAATCGTCGTCCTGCGACTGCCGCAACGACTCCGGCAGCGCGGCCACCGGGACGGGGCCCTCCGGGAGATCGAGGAGGCGGCGTGCTTCGTCGTTCACCACTTCGGCCCTCGCGGTGTCACCGCTGTCGCGGCCGAGCACCACCAGGCCCTCGCCGATCGAGTGCAGGACGGCGTCGTGATGCTCGTACATCTGCCGCAGCTCGTCCGGTGCCATCCCCAGCGTCTGACGGCGCAGGCGCCGGCTCAGCAGGAACGATCCGGCCGCCGACACCGCCAGACCGATCGCGGCGACCGCGAAGATGGTCGGAAGGCTCGCGGCGAACTGGTCGCCGATCTTCTCGCGTGTGACGCCGACGGACACGAGACCCGCGATCCGGTCGCCGTCGTACACCGGGGCCACGGCCCGGATCGACGGTCCGAGCGAACCGGCATACGTCTCCGTGAACGTCTCCCCGCGGAGGGCGCGGTCGATGTTCCCGGAGAACACACCACCGATCAGCTCCGGGTTGGTGTGGGTGAAGCGGATACCGGCGGGCGTCATCACGACGATGAAATCGGTGCCGGTCGCGGCACGGATCTGCTCGGTCTGGGGCTGGAGAACCGCCGTCGGGTCAGGGGACCGCAATGCCTCGACGGTGCCGTCCGACATCGCGAGCGTGGTGGCGACGGCCGTGACGGCGCGTCGGGTGGTCTCGTCGCTGTCGCGACGCTGGTCGACGATGGCCAGCGCGGTCCCGGCCCCGATGACCAGCACCAACACGACGAGCTGCAGGAGGAAGAGCTGCCTCGCGACGCTCATGGGCCGTCTCGGCGGATGGTGCGGCAATGCATTTCTCCTGAACGTAATGAACACAAACTTCTCCAGCCAAGCGATCGCTTAGAAGATTCTTCCAAGACGTGATCGCGGTCACTAACCGGCCTCACCGATCAGCTTGCCACTCGAATTGGAGGACAATCCCATGAGTACTGCGACAGGGAAGACCAAGAAGCGCGACCGGACACACTGGTTGTACATGGGGGTCATCGTCGCCGTCGTCGCGGGCGTCCTCGTCGGATGGCTGGCTCCGGGAGTCGGCAAGTCGCTCGGCGTGCTCGGCACGATGTTCGTCGACCTCATCAAGATGATGATCAGCCCGGTCATCTTCTGCACGATCGTCCTCGGCATCGGATCGGTGAAGGCCGCCGCCAAGGTCGGCAAGGTCGGCGGACTCGCCCTCACCTACTTCATCGGCATGTCGACGGTCGCGCTCGGCATCGGCCTGCTGGTGGGCAACCTGCTCAACCCGGGATCCGGCCTGAACATCAGCGCCGACACCGCGGGAACCGGAGCGGCGCTCGCCGAGAAGGCCCACGGCGCCGGCGGCACCATGGACTTCCTCCAGTCGATCATCCCCACGTCGCTGATGTCGGCGTTGACCGAGGGAAGCGTGCTGCAGACCCTGTTCGTCGCGCTGCTCGTCGGCTTCGGACTGCAGGCCCTGGGCAAGCAGGGTGAGCCGATCCTGCGCGCAGTCGGCTCCGTGCAGAAGCTCGTCTTCAAGATCCTGTCGATGATCCTGTGGCTCGCACCGATCGGTGCCTTCGGTGCCATCGCGAACGTCGTCGGCCAGACCGGCCTCGGCGCCGTCGTCCAGCTCGCCACGCTCATGCTCGGCTTCTACCTGACCTGCCTGATCTTCGTGTTCGGTGTCCTCGGATCCGTGCTCCGCGTCGTCGCGGGCGTCTCCATCTTCAAGCTGGTCCGGTACCTGGCCCGTGAGTACCTGCTGATCTTCGCCACGTCCTCGTCCGAGTCCGCACTGCCCCGCCTGATCGCGAAGATGGAACACGTCGGCGTCGAGCGCACCACCGTCGGTGTCGTCGTCCCCACCGGCTACTCGTTCAACCTCGACGGCACTGCCATCTACCTGACCATGGCGTCGATCTTCATCGCCGACGCAATGGGCCAGCCGCTGTCGTTCCCCGAGCAGCTGTCGCTGCTGGTGTTCATGATCATCGCGTCCAAGGGTGCTGCCGGAGTCAGCGGCGCCGGGCTCGCCACCCTCGCGGGCGGCCTGCAGAGCCACCGTCCCGAACTGCTCGACGGCGTCGGCCTCATCGTCGGTATCGACCGGTTCATGTCCGAGGCCCGCGCGGTCACGAACTTCTCCGGCAACGCTGTCGCCACCCTGCTCGTCGGTTCCTGGACCAACACGATCGACAACGATCGCGTCCGTACCGTCCTCGACGGCAAGCTCCCGTTCGACGAGTCGACGATGGTCGACGACGGCCACGGCGAGGTCGTCGAAGAGCAGGTCACCGAGACCCCTGCCGCCGACGAGCCGCGGGTTCTCGTGAAGAGCTGACACCCACTCCGAAGTAAACCTCTGTGCGCCCGGGCGATTCGAAGCCTGGGCGCACAGAGGTTTGTTGGCTACGTTGGTTCGCATGACGACACCTGTTCAGAACATCGGCATCAACACACTCGGCGGCACGCCGACCTCACTCGGCGAATACGACGGTCGCGCCGTCCTCGTGGTGAACGTCGCCTCGAAGTGTGGACTGACCCCGCAGTACAAGGGCCTCGAGAAGCTCGCCACCGACTACGCCGACCGCGGACTGACCGTGATCGGCGTCCCGTGCAACCAGTTCATGGGTCAAGAGCCCGGCACCGCCGAAGAGATCGAGACCTTCTGTTCCACCACCTACGGCGTCACGTTCCCGTTGCTGGAGAAGATCGAGGTGAACGGTGAGAACCGGCACCCGCTCTACGAAGAACTGACCAAGGCCGCCGACGCCGAGGGCACCGCGGGCGACATCCAGTGGAACTTCGAGAAGTTCCTCGTCGCACCCGACGGCACCGTCGTGAACCGGTTCCGTCCCCGCACCGAACCCGACGCCCCCGAGGTCGTCGAGGCCATCGAGGCAGCCCTGCCCAAGTAGTAGGCGCTCCGCGCTCGTGCGCCTTTTCGGTAGCTCCCACTACCGGAAAGGCGCACGAGCTTTGCTCGCTGTTCACGTTCACCTGTCACGCTGGGGCCATGACCGGACAGCTGATCGTGTCGGTGTCAGGAATCAAGGACGAGACGCGCGACTTCGCGGCCGCGTTCGCCGAGGAGATGGATGCGCGCGGCGTACCGCTGTCACTGCTCGTCGCCCCGCGCCTGAAAGACAAGTATCGACTGGTCAACGACCCCGCGACGCAGGACTGGGTCCGCGCGCGCCGATCCCGCGGCGACGCCGTCGTCCTGCACGGATACGACCAGGCCGCGACCAAGCGTCGCCGGGCCGAGTTCGCCTCGCTTCCCGAGCACGAGGCGCGGTTGCGGCTGCTCGCGGCGGACCGGGTGATGGAGCAGACCGGATTGCGCACCAGATTGTTCGCTCCTCCCCGCTGGCTGGCGTCGCAGGGTGCCGTCGCGGCTCTGCCGTCCGCCGGCTTCCGGCTGCTGGCCGTGATGACCGCCGTCCACGACCTCGAACGCGAGACGTCGGTGCGGTCGCGGGTGCTGGGGATCGGTGAGGGTTTCCGTGCCGAACCGTGGTGGTGCCGGGCGCTCGTCCTCGGCTCCGGACGGACCGCCAGGCGTGGGGGCGTGGTGCGCCTCGCCGTCACCGCGAAGCAGTTGGGCACGTCGGGACCTCGGCAGGCGATGCTCGACGCCGTCGACCTCGCGCTCTACCACCACGCGCGGCCGCAGGTGTACCGCTGGGAGCCGCGGATCCCGCAGATCGGTGCCGCCTGACCCGTGAGTACTTGTTAACCGCGGGCGGTTGACAAGTACTCACGGGGCCGTCAGGCCACCTCGACGCTCGACTCGCTCGGCATCGTGCGGAACTCGGTGCCCTCGGGAGCCATGTCCGAGTAGCGGCCGTAGAAGATGCCGGTGGCCTCGTTCGCGATGATCGCCTGGTGGATGGGCACCGCGACCCGCGGTGCGACTGCGCGCAGGTAGTCGATGGCCTCGGAGATCTTCAGCCACGGCGCCGCGGCGGGCAGCGCCAGCACGTCGACCTTCTGCTCCGGAACGAACAACGAGTCGCCCGGGTGCATCAGTCGGGCGGGGTTGCCGGCATCGCCGAGCAGGAACGCCGTGTTGTCGATCACCGGGATGTCGGGGTGGATCACCGCGTGCCTGCCGCCGGTGCCGGTGACGTGCACGTCGCCGATGTCGAATTCGTCGCCGGCGTGCACCCCCGTCCACGCGCCGCCGAGCTGGGCCGCGGTCTGCGGGTCCGAGTACAGGGCCGCGCCGGGGTTCGCCTCGACGAGGGCGGGCAGTCGTTGCTGGTCGACGTGGTCGGGGTGCTGATGGGTCACCAGGATCGCGTCCAGTCCGGTGATGCCCTCGAATCCGTGGGAGAAGTTGCCCGGATCGAAGAGGATGGTGGAACCGTTCAACTCGACGAGGACGCAGCTGTGGCCGAAGTGAGTCAGTCGCATGAATTCGAGTATGCGCCTGCATGCATGGCTCGTCCCGTTCGTCCGATGCGAACCGCAGGCAGGTAGCCCGGTAAACTTCCGGGTGCCCGGTGTTCCACTCTGGGCTCGCGCACTACTACAAGGAGCAGCACGTGGCCCGTGTCGTCGTCGAAGTCATGCCCAAGGCCGAGATTCTCGACCCCCAGGGGCAGGCCATTGTCGGAGCGCTGCCGCGGCTCGGCTTCGCTGGAGTTTCCGATGTCCGTCAGGGCAAGCGGTTCGAGCTCGAGGTCGACGGCAGTGTCGACGACGCTCAGCTCGAGAAGATCGCCGAGGCCCTGCTGGCCAACACGGTGATCGAGGACTGGACCGTGAGGCGCGTCGAAGCATGAGCGCCCGCGTCGGAGTCATCACTTTCCCCGGCACCCTCGACGACGTCGACGCCGCCCGCGCGGTGACCCTCGCCGGCGGCGAGGCCGTGAGCCTGTGGCACGGCGACGCCGACCTCAAGGGTGTCGACGCCGTCATCGTCCCCGGTGGCTTCTCCTACGGCGACTACCTGCGGTGCGGCGCCATCGCACGGTTCGCGCCCGTCATGGGCAAGGTCGTGCAGGCCGCGCAGGGTGGCATGCCCGTCCTCGGTATCTGCAACGGCTTCCAGGTTCTGTGTGAAGCGGGGCTCCTGCCCGGCGCGCTCACCCGGAACGAGGGCCTGCACTTCATCTGCCGCGACGAGTGGCTGAAGGTCGAGGCCACGTCGACGGCGTGGACGTCGCGCTACGAGTCGGGCGCCGAGATCCTCGTCCCGCTCAAGTCCGGCGAGGGCCGCTACCAGGCGTCGCAGAACGTCCTCGACGAACTCGAGGGTGAGGGCCGCGTCGTGTTCCGCTACGTCGGCGACAACCCGAACGGTTCGCAGCGCGGCATCGCAGGCATCTCCTCGGCCAACGGCCGCGTCGTGGGCCTCATGCCGCACCCCGAGCACGCCACCGAGGCCCTCACCGGCCCCAGCGACGACGGACTCGGCATGTTCTACTCCGTCCTCGACAGCGTCATCTCCGCCTGAGCCGATCGGCACCGTGTGTGGCCGAGGGCCTGCACGGTGCCGGGTCAGACGGCGACGGTTCCCTCGCCGTGCTGCGCGATGCCGCGGCGTTCGGACGCGGTGAGCCCGCCCCAGATTCCGAACGGTTCGGTCACGCTCAGGGCGTGGTCCCGGCATTCGACGAGAACGGGGCAGCGCCGGCAGATCGCTTTCGCGCGACGTTCGCGGTTGCTGCGGGCGTTACCCCGTTCGCCGTCGGGATGAAAGAACACGGACGATTCGATGCCCCGGCACAGGGCGTGGATCTGCCAGTCCCAGGCCTCGGTATTGGGGCTGGGAAGGCGAGTGGATGACGGCATGTCGGCTCCCTCGGAGTGTCGTCGGCACTGAAAAGCGTTGTGGCACAGAACTCGATGTCTACTTCACGGCGCGGACCACCACGATCTCTTCGTGGGTCTGACCGACCTCGATGAGCCCTCTCCGCTCGAGCATGCCTCTGCGTTCGACGAGGACCGGTCCGAAGGGGATCTCGGCGGTCGCGGCGATGTCGACCCGCATGTTCTGTTCCTCGAGCGTCGTCAGTGTCTTCTCGACTCCGCTCAGGCTGGACTGCGCCAGCAGCAGAACCCCACCGGCGACGAGAACGTCGGGGGCCTGGCAGCAGATCCGATCGAGAAGCGCGCGACCGTTCTTCCCTGCGTCCCAGGCCCGCGCCGGACCGCGGTCGGGTACGGCGTCGACCAGTGCCGGAACGTACGGCGGGTTGGATACGACGACGTCGAACCGTTCCTCGCGAACCTGCTCGATGAGATCCCCGTGGATCACCCGGATCCGGTGCCCTCCGACAAGGGCATTGAGTCTGACGCTGATCGCCGCTCGCCTCGACACGTCCACCGCGGTCACCCGGCCTGCACCCGCGGCGGCGGCGCGCACGCTCAGCGCGCCGGTCCCCGCACAGAGATCGAGCACCCGGGATTCGGGACCGAGGTGCTCCGCCGCCAAGACGTCGGCCAGCAACTGCGTATCATGTTGCGGGCGATAGACTCCGGGAAGACGTAGCAGCATCGAAGACTCCTCGGTCGCCGGTCGCATCGTGGTGCGTCCACGGCATTCCCTCGCGAGCTCACCGTGGACGCCGTGCGTCTGATTACTCCACAGTTACCCAGCCGGGCGCAGGGCCAATCACGCCGTGACGCACCGACCGCCGTGGCACCGGCCGTTAGCCGCGCAGATTCCGAGGTGACCTGGCACGATCGGTGGGGTGACGTACACCGAGCAGTTGCGTGACCTCGCGGCCCGGCACGGGGTCGCGACGTCGTACCGGGGTTGGGATCAGCAGCGCCACGACGTGCGTGACGACACGCTCCGCAGCGTCCTCTCGGCCCTGGACATTCCCGCCGGAACTGAGGAGGAGGTGCGACACGCCCTGTCCGAATGCGACGTAGCACCGTGGCGACGAATGCTGCCGCCCGTCGTCGTCGGCAGGGAAGGGTTCGAGACCCGTTTCATGGTCCACGTTCCACACGGTGAGGCGGTGGACGTCACGATCGACACGGAGTCGGGCGGAACGGTTCCGGCGCGCCAGCTCCAGGTGTGGGTCGATCCGCGGCAGGTCGACGGCGCCCTGGTCGGCCGGGCGACGTTCGTCGTCCCCGCCGACGTCCCCTGCGGGTGGCACACGGTGCGGGCGTCCACCTCGCACACGTCCTCGTCGTGCACGCTCGTCGTGACACCGGCACGTTTGTCGACGTCCGACGCGCTGCGCGACCGCCGGCGCTGGGGTGTGCTCACGCAGTTGTACTCGATCCGGTCACGTCGTTCCTGGGGTGTCGGGGACTTCGGCGACCTCGCGGATCTCGCATCGATCTTCGGTTCCGTCCACGGCGCCGACTACGTGCTGGTCAACCCACTGCACGCCGCGCAGCCCCGCCCACCGATCGAGGCGTCGCCGTACCTGCCGACCACCCGCCGCTACGTCAACCCGATGTACATCCGTGTCGAGAACATCCCGGAGACGGCGTACCTCTCGACGCGACGTCATGCGCGGATGCGCGACGCCGCAGCGCGATTCGAGCGGGCGAACGACCGGTCCGACCGGATCGACCGCAACCCGTCGTACCGGGCCAAACTCCGAGTGCTCGAACGGGTCTTCCGGATCGAGCGCAGCCCGAGCAGGCAGCACGCGTTCGAGCAGTTCTGCCGCGACGAGGGGGACGGACTGCGGGACTTCGCGACCTGGTGTGCGCTCACCGAGAAACTGTCGCCGGACGACCCGCGATGGACGACGAAGGCCGGTGCGCCCGACAGCGACTGGGTGCAGGCGCAGCGGCGCAAGCTCGCGCCGCGAATCGAGTTCTACTCGTGGCTGCAATGGGTATGCGACGAGCAGCTTTCCGACGCACAGGACGCGGCGCGCGCGGCAGGCATGGACATCGGGATCGTGCACGATCTCGCGGTCGGGGTCCAGCGCGGGGGTGCGGACGCGTGGTCGCTGGGAACGGCTCTGGCTGAGGGCATTACCGTCGGCGCTCCTCCCGACGACTTCAATCAGCAGGGTCAGCAATGGAATCAGCCGCCGTGGCGTCCTGATCGGCTGGCCGAACTGGGGTACGCCCCGTACCGCGACATGCTGCGCACCGTGCTGAAGCACGCGGGTGGGCTGCGGGTCGATCACATCCTGGGGCTGTTCCGGCTGTGGTGGATCCCCGCCGACGCGGAGTCGCCTGCGGACGGAACGTACGTCTCCTACGACCACGAGGCTCTCGTCGGGATCCTCGCGCTCGAGGCCGAACGGGCAGGCGCCGTGGTGATCGGCGAGGACCTCGGGGTTTTCGAACCCGCGGTCCAGGACTACCTCGCCGAGCGCGGGATCCTGGGGACGTCGATCCTGTGGTTCGAGCACGACGGCGAGCGGCCGACACCACCGGAGCAGTACCGGACTCTGTGCCTGACATCCGTTACCACGCACGATCTTCCGCCGACCGCCGGATACCTGGCCGGCGAACACATCGAATTGCGCTCGCGGCTCGGGCTCCTCGAACGCGACCTCGAACTCGAGAAGGAACACGACGCCCGGCAGCGCGAGGCCGTGCTGCAATTGGCGCGCGACCGCGGACTGCTGGCCGCCGACGCGTCGATACCCGACACCGTGAAGGCGTTGTACCGGCTGATCGACCGGAGCCCGTCGTTGCTGACGGGTGTCGCGCTCGCCGACCTGGTGGGGGAGTACCGCGTGCAGAATCAGCCGGGCACCGACGAGACCCAGTACTCGAACTGGAAGATTCCCCTCGCCGACGCGTCGGGGCGTGCCGTCCACCTCGAAGACCTGGCGGACGGCGATTTCGGATTCGTCGACGACGCCCGCTGATCCCGGCCGTCAGGGTGCGAGGGCGCGCATCGCCAGGTCGACGACGGCGTCCGCGTGGTCGTGGGTGAGGGGATGCGCTCCGCTTTGCCAGCGGTAGAACAACGGCGCCATGAACAACTCGAACGCGAGGGCGAGGTCGACGTCGGGCCGCACCTGCCCCGCTTCCTGCGCGGAGCGGAACCGCGCCGCGACGAACTCGAACTGCGGCCGGTAGATCCGCTCGACGATCTGTTCCTGCAGTGCGGGATCCTGCAGGGATTCGATGGCCAGCGCCCGGAACAGCGGTTCGAAATCGGGTGAGGTGAACTCGTCGACCGTGGCCCGCAGGACCAGCCGCATGTCGGCGGCGAGGTTGCCGGTGTCCGGCAGTGCCATGGTCTGCTGGGCGCCGGCCGCGTTCTGTTCGTGCAGGGCGTCCACGACGAGCGCGCCCTTCGATCGCCACCATCGGTAGATGGTCTGTTTCCCGACCTTGGCGCGCGCGGCGATGCCTTCGATGCTGATCTTCGCGTAGGGCTGTTCGCGGATCAGTTCCTGCGTGGCCTGCAGTATCGCGGCGCGGGACCGTTCGGAACGGCGGGGATTGTCGGCGGACGGCATGAACGGATCGTAGACCAGACGAGACGTATCGTCTTGACTCGGCTGTTCGCACGTGTCACTCTGGACCGAGACGGACCGTTCCGTATCGGAAGGATGAAGATGACCCGCTCACACATCGCCATGGTCAGCATTCCAGCGCCCGGGCATGTCAACCCGAGTCTGGAGATTCTCCGCGAACTCGTCACGCGCGGGCACCGCGTGACGTACGCCAACGACGCCGCCGTGAAGGACGTCGTCGAGAGCACCGGAGCGGAATTCAAGGAATACGCCTCGACGTTGCCGCGCGTGAACACCGCAGGTGCGACGGAGGAGTCCGAGAAGTCCTGGGAGGGCGACACCATCGATCAGCTCACGCTTTTTCAGGCCGAGTACGAGTCGATGCTGCCCCAACTGCGGGCGCTGTACGAGGACGACCGCCCCGACCTGTTCCTCTACGACATCGCGGGAGGTCCCGCACGCGTCCTCGCCGAGGAATGGGGCGTCCCGATCGTGCAGTTGTCGCCGACGTACGTGGCGTGGGAAGGCTACGAAGACGACATGAAGTCGTTCGTGGACACGATGCGGGCGGACCCGCGCGGCGCCGCGCTGTACGAGCGGCAAGGGAAGCTGCTGCGGGACAACGGTGTCGAGACGGACCCGGACGAGTTCTACGGGCACCCGGCCCGGGCGGTCGTGCTGATCGCGAAATCGATGCAGCCCAACGCCGACCGCGTCGACGAGGACGTCTACACGTTCGTCGGACCGGCACTGACCACCCGGCGGCCCGCCGACGGCCGGTGGCAGCGTCCGGCAGACGCGGGAAAGGTGCTGCTCATCTCGCTCGGCACCGCGTTCACCGATCACGCCGACTTCTACCGGCGCTGCATCGACGCATTCGGCGACCTCGACGGCTGGCACGTCGTTCTACAGATCGGGCAGCACGTCGACGTCGCCGAACTCGGAACCGTGCCCGGCAACGTCGAGGTCCACCGGTGGGTGCCCCAGTTCGACATCCTCGGGCAGGCCGACGCGTTCGTCACCCACGCCGGCATGGGCGGGTCCAGTGAGGGAATGTTCACGGGAACGCCGATGATCGCCGCGCCGCAGGCCACCGACCAGTTCGAGAACGCCGACGCGCTCGTCGCCGCGGGAGTCGCGGTGCGAGTGGACAGTTCGGAGGTGTCGGCAGCCGAGTTGCGGGACGCGCTCGCGCACGTCGACGCCGAGCCGGTCCGGCGCCGCAGCGCGGAGCTCGCCGCCGAGTTACGTTCTGCGGGTGGAGTGGACGCCGCCGTCCGGGTGATCGAGGAGTTCCTGTGAAGCCGCGAAACGTGTCGGTGGTCACGTCTACTCTGCGGGCATGGCACTCACACTCGGCATGATCACGTTCGACACCACGGACCCGGGGCCGCTCGCGAAGTGGTGGGCAAAGCAGACGGCGGGCACGATCGAGCAGGAGAACGACGGCTGGTTCTACGTCGTCGCCCTCCCGGATTCCGCGCAGAAGCTGGCGTTCCAGAAGGTCGGCGACCCCACTCCGGGGAAGAACCGTATCCACCTCGACCTGGCGTCCGACGACCTCGACGGCGAGGTGGGCAGGCTCAGTGCCGAGGGCGCCACGGAGGTCGCGCGGCACGAGATGGGCGACCTCCGGTGGGTCACGCTCGCCGATCCCGACGGCAACCAGTTCTGCGTCTCGGGTCCCCACCCCTGACAGCGGGTCCTGCATGATTGACCCCATGCCTTCCACTACGTGGGCCGACGCCCAGGGACTCTGCACCTTCGTCGATGCATCACCGTCGCCGTTCCATGTGTGCGCGACGGTGTCGATGTTGCTGACCGGCAACGGTTTCACCGAGTTGCACGAGGCCGACTCGTGGCCCGGCGAGCCCGGCCGGTACTTCCTGGTGCGCGGCGGATCCCTCATCGCGTGGAGTACCGAAGGGCTGGGCCGGACGGCGCCGTTCCGCATCGTCGGCGGGCACACCGACAGCCCGAACCTGCGCGTCAAACAGCACCCCGACCTGTCGTCGGCAGGGTGGCAGCTGGTGGGTCTCGAACCGTACGGCGGTGCGTGGCTCAACTCGTGGCTCGACCGCGACCTGGGCATCTCCGGGCGGCTGAGTGTGCGGGCCGGCAACACGGTCGAGGAGAGGCTCGTCCGCGTCGACGAGCCGATCCTGCGCGTCCCGCAGCTGGCGATCCACCTGTCCGAGGACCGCAAGGGCGTCCACCTCGATCCGCAGCGCCACCTCAACGGGGTGTGGGGTGTGGGGTCCGAACGCCGCTCGTTCATCGACTTCGTGGCCGACCGGGCGGAGGCGCCTGCCGACGCGGTGCTCGGGTGGGAACTGATGACCCACGATCTCGCGCCCAGCGCGCTCGTCGGAACCGAACAGGACCTCGTCAGTGCGCCGCGGCTCGACAACCAGGGCACCTGCTACGCGGGCACCCAGGCGTTGCTGGCGGCGGCCGAGAACCCCGGGGACCGGGTGCCGGTGCTCGCGCTGTTCGACCACGAGGAGGTGGGGAGCATGTCCGATCGGGGCGCGTTCTCCGATCTCCTGAGCACCGTGCTCGAGCGCATCGTCCTCGGCCGCGGCGGCGGTCGCGAAGAATTCCTGCAGGCGATGGCCGGATCGATCTGCGCGTCCGGAGACATGGCGCACGCGACGCACCCCAACTACCCGGAGCGGCACGAGCCCGCCCATCACATCGCCGTCAACGGCGGACCGGTGCTCAAGGTCAACCAGAACCTGCGCTACGCCACCGACGCGGCCGGAGCCGGGGCGTTCGCCCTCGCCTGCGACCAGGCCGGCGTGCCGCTGCAGCGGTACGTGCACCGGGCCGATCTGCCGTGCGGTTCGACCATCGGCCCGATCACCGCGTCCAGGACCGGGCTGAGCACCGTCGACGTGGGCGCCGCGCAGCTCGGAATGCATTCGTCGCGGGAGCTGATGGGCGCCCGTGACGTGCGGGCCTACTCCGACGCCCTTGCGGCCTTCCTCACACCGACGGCGTGAGGAAGCGGGGCGAGGAGCGCCAGGTCGGTACCGGAAGGAGCCGCCGGATAGACTGACGTACGGCTCGTCGCCACCCGGCTTGCGCCGACCGTGACTCCCGGCTTGCCTCTCTTGACTCCCGTAGGGAAGGGACCCCACCTCCAGTGTCAGCACACCCGGTCGACACCGTCACCGCCGCCACCGCGACCCCCGACGTCGCACAGCCCTTCAAGGAACTGGGGCTGAAGGACGACGAGTACGCCCGCATCAAGGAGATCCTGGGCCGCCGCCCCACCGAGGCCGAGCTCGCGATGTACTCGGTGATGTGGAGCGAGCACTGCTCCTACAAGTCGTCCAAGGTGCACCTGAAGTACTTCGGTGAGACCACGACCGACGAGATGCGTTCCTCGATGCTCGCGGGCATCGGCGAGAACGCCGGCGTCGTCGACATCGGCGACGGCTGGGCCGTCACGTTCAAGGTCGAGAGCCACAACCATCCCTCCTACGTCGAGCCCTACCAGGGTGCGGCCACCGGCGTCGGCGGCATCGTCCGCGACATCATGGCCATGGGTGCACGGCCCATCGCGGTCATGGACCAGCTGCGCTTCGGTGCGGCGGACGCCCCCGACACCCGACGCGTCGTCGACGGTGTGGTGCGCGGAGTCGGCGGCTACGGCAACTCGCTCGGCCTCCCCAACGTCGGCGGCGAGACCGTGTTCGACGCGTCGTACGCCGGTAACCCCCTGGTCAACGCCCTGTGCGCCGGCGCGATGCGCGTCGAGGACCTGCACCTCGCGTTCGCCTCCGGTGCCGGCAACAAGATCATCCTGTTCGGTGCGCGCACCGGCCTCGACGGCATCGGCGGCGTGTCCGTGCTCGCGTCGGAGACGTTCGACGGCGACGAGAGCGGGGACGAACACGAAGCCGAAGGCGGAGCTGGAGCATCGAAAAGCCGGAAGAAGCTCCCGGCGGTGCAGGTGGGTGACCCGTTCACCGAGAAGGTGCTCATCGAGTGCTGTCTCGAGCTGTACGCCGCGAAGCTCGTGGTCGGTATCCAGGACCTCGGCGGCGCCGGCCTGTCCTGCGCCACGTCCGAGCTCGCCGCGGCCGGCGACGGCGGCATGCACATCAACCTCGAGCAGGTCCCGATGCGGGCCACCGGCATGACCGCGGCCGAGGTGCTGTCCAGCGAGTCCCAGGAACGCATGTGCGCCGTCGTCACCCCCGACAACGTCGACGCGTTCATGGAGGTCTGCAAGAAGTGGGACGTCCTCGCCACCGTCATCGGTGAGGTCACCGACGGCGAGCGGCTCACCATCTCCTGGCACGGCGAGACCGTAGTCGACGTGCCGCCGCGCACCGTCGCCCACGAGGGCCCGGTGTACGAGCGCCCCGTGCAGCGTCCCGCGAGCCAGGACGCCCTCGTCGCGAACACCACCGCCGGACTGAAGCGTCCCGAGTCGGCCGACGAACTGAAGGCCACCCTGCTGAAGATGCTCGCGTCCCCGGCGCTGTGCAGCCGCAAGTGGATCACCGAGCAGTACGACCGCTACGTGCGCGGCAACACGGTCCTGGCCGAGAACGCCGACTCGGGCGTGATCCGAGTCGACGAGAAGACGGGACGCGGCATCGCGCTCGCCACCGACGCGTCCGGCCGCTACACCGCGCTCGACCCGTACGCCGGCGCGCAGCTCGCGCTCGCCGAGGCCTTCCGCAACGTCGCCGTCACCGGCGCCACCCCCAAGGCCGTCAGCAACTGCCTGAACTTCGGGTCCCCCGAGGATCCCGGCGTCATGTGGCAGTTCCAGCAGGCCGTCCGCGGCCTGGCGGACGGCTGCGCGAAGCTCGGCATCCCCGTCACCGGCGGCAACGTCAGCTTTTACAACCAGACCGGCTCGACCCCGATCCTGCCCACCCCGGTGGTGGCCGTGCTCGGCGTCATCGACGACGTGCACCGTCGCATCCCCACCGGTCTCGGACTGGAACCGGGTGAAACGCTGATCCTGCTCGGCGACACCCGCGACGAGTTCGACGGGTCCATCTGGTCGCAGGTCGAGCACGGTCACCTCGGCGGTGTGCCGCCGAAGGTCGACCTCGAACGGGAGCAGTTGCTCGCCGACATCCTCCTCGCGGCGTCCCGCGACGGACTGGTGTCCGCGGCGCACGACCTGTCCGAAGGTGGTCTCGCGCAGACCGTCGTCGAGGCCGCGCTGGCCGGCGAGACGGGCTGCCGCATCCTGCTTCCCGACGACGCCGACCCGTTCGTCACCCTGTTCTCCGAGTCGTCGGGCCGCGTGCTCGTCGCGGTCCCGCGCACCGAGGAAACTCGCTTCACCGGTATGTGCACGGCCCGTAATCTCCCGTGGGTGCGCATCGGTGTGGTGGACGAGGGGTCCGATTCCGTCGAGGTCCAGGGCCAGTTCTCGGTCTCGCTGGCCGAGCTGCGCACGACGTTCGAGGGAACTCTGCCGGCATTGTTCGGGTGATGAATGGTCGAATCGGGGGCATTGGAGAGGGTTGACAGGGGGCCGCGGGAACTCTCGCGGCTGGTTGATCCTGCACTCCTCCACGGTCCCCGACTCGACCGGACCTGGCGTTTCCTTCGGCTCGACTTCACCGGCATCGCGTTCGCGACGCTGTTCTTCTGCTGGTCGCTGACGCCGTCGCTGCTGCCCCGCGACTGGCTGTTCCAGGGGCTGATCGGCGGCATCAACGCCGCGATCGGTTACACGGTGGGAACGGCGATCGGCTGGCTGGTGCGTCGATACTTCCTGCGGCACCGGTCGTGGTGGCCGTTGCCGGAACCGTGGTCCACCGGTCTGCGCGTCGTCGTGACGGTGACGTGCGTGGTCGTGAGCCTCGTGATGCTCGCGTACTCCGCGGCATGGCAGCGTGAGCTCGCCGCGCTGATGGGGGCGGAGGGCACCACCACCACCGGCTACATCCGCACGGGCGGTCTGAGTCTGCTCGTGGGCGCCGCGATCATCTCGGTGTGGCGGCTGCTGCGCGAACTGGTGCGGTGGATCGCGGGACGACTCATCCGGCGGTGGCACCTCGCGATCCCGACCGCCACCACCGTCGGCATCCTCATCGTGACGGTGCTGTTCTTCCTGCTCGTCGACGGTGTTCTGATGCGCGGCGTCTACGCCGCCACGAATGCGGCGTTCAGCCTGCAGAATTCGACCACCCGCGACAGCGTCGAGCAACCACTCGACCCGGAGAAGTCGGGCAGCCCCGAGTCGCTGGCACCCTGGGACACCCTCGGGTACGAGGGCCGGAACTTCGTGTCCCGAGGGCTCGACGCCGACGAACTCACGGCGGCCAACGGCACACCGGCCAAGGACCCCATCCGGGTCTACGCCGGACTCGAGACCGCCGAGGACCCGGACGCGCGCATGGACGTCGTCATCGACGAACTCGAGCGGACCGGCGCGTTCCAGCGAAAGGTCCTCGTCGTCATCCCCACCACCGGCACCGGTTGGGTCAATCCGACTGCGGCGCAAGCGATCGAGTTGGTCCACAACGGTGACACGGCGTTGGTCGCCAGCCAGTACTCGTTCCTGCCGAGTTGGATCTCGTTCCTCGCCGACCGTGAGAAGGCCGCGGAGGCGGGGAAGAAACTGATCGACCGCGTGCACGAGCGGTGGTTGCAGGAACCCGAGGCAACGCGCCCCAAGCTGCTCGTCTACGGCGAAAGTCTCGGCACCCAGGCGGGGGAGGGTGCCTTCGGCACGCTGAGCGACATCCGGCAGACCGTCGACGGCGTGTTGTGGGTCGGACCGCCCAACTCGAACCGCCTGTGGGGGCAGCTGATCCAGCGTCGCGATCCCGGCACTCCCGAGGTCGACCCCGAGTACTCGGCAGGTCTGGTGGTGCGGTTCGCCGACGACTCCGCCGACATGGTCGACGACACCGGCGAGTGGTTGTCGCCGCGCATCCTGTACGTCCAGCACCCGTCGGATCCCGTCGTGTGGTGGTCGCCCGACCTCGCGTTCACCCGGCCCGACTGGTTGAAGGAACCACCGGGCGAGGATCGTTCGCCGTCCATGAAGTGGTTTCCGTTCGTGACGTTCTGGCAGGTGTCCGCCGACCTCACCAACGCCGCAGGCGTGCCGGATGGGCACGGCCACAATTACGGGACACTCGTCCTCGACGGCTGGATCACGGTCGCCCAGCCCGAGGGGTGGACGCCCGTCGACACCGAACGCGTCCGGTCCACTCTCGAATCCCTTGCCGGGACAGAGGGTCCGGAGAAGTGAGCAGGCTCGCCTCCGTTGCCGGTGCGGCGGCGGCTGTGCTGTGGAACAACGTGGTGTTGCCCGGTTCGGGGCTCGGCCCGTACGGGCGGGCCGTCGCGGGAGGTGCGCTCGGACTGTCGGTCGTGGGAGCAGCGCGCGCCGCGGGGTACGGCGTCGACGAACTCGGCCTGTCCGCGTCGAAGGCCCGGTCCGGGCTGCGATACGGCGCCCTGGCGTCGGTGGTCCCGCTCGCCGGATACACGATCACGCTGAGCGTGCCCGCACTGCGCAGGCGTGTGTCGGCGGGCGACGGCGTCACCGATTTCGCAGGCTGGGTGGGGTTCCGGATCCCGGTGGGGACCGTGGCGCACGAGGAACTGCTGTTCCGCAGCGTCCTGTCTGCGATGCTGCGACGGGCCTGGCCGCCCCCGACGGCCTACGTTCTGCACGCCGCAACGTTCGGGCTGTGGCACGTGCGCGCTGCCCGGATCGCCGGTGACGGCGTCACCGCGAGCGTTCTGCTCACCGGGTCCGCCGCGTGGCTGTTCGAGTGGTTGCGTCGACGCAGCGGCAGCGTCGTAGCCCCTGCACTGCTGCACCTTTCGGTCAATGTCGGTGGGGCGGTGGCCGCCGAGGTCGCGCGGGCCCGCACAGTAGATTGAGCGTATGCCGTCGCGCCGAGCCGTAGATCCCGCCGAACTGAGGGCCGCCGTACTCGAGGTCGGTCCGTGGCTGCGCGGCGATTCGGAGGAGAAACCGTCCCGCACCCAGCTGGCCGCGGCGGTCCGGCTCAGCGCGCGGACGCTCGAGCAGGTCGCGCCCGGTTCGAGCGTGGAGGTGCGGGTTCCGCCGTTCGTCGCGGTCCAGTGCATCGAGGGCCCGCGGCATACCCGCGGCACCCCGCCCAACGTCGTGGAGACCGACCCCCGGACGTGGCTGCTGCTGGTGACGGGACTGCTGGAGTTCGACAGCGCGACCGCCGACGGCGGAGTGTCGGTGTCGGGAAGTCGCGCCGGCGAGATCGCCCATTGGCTGCCGCTGCTACGCGTATAGCTAGCCCAGCCACAACGAGCGGGTGCGCGGCAGGCCGCTCGACCCGTCGTCGGACGGGCGCACGGCCAGTACCTGATGGATCGTCAGCCGGCCCTTCTCCTCGAACCCCAGGGCGCTGGCCGCGAGGTACAGCAACCAGGTGCGGGTCCGCTCCGCGCCGGCGAGCCGGATCGCGTCGTCCCAGGAGTCGCGCAGTCTGCCCACCCACGCCCGCAGCGTGAGTACGTAGTGCTCCCGGAGGGCCTCGACGTCGCGCACCTCGAGTCCGGCGCGCTGGAACGCGTCGATCGTTCTGCTCAGCGGCAGCACCTCGCCGTCCGGGAAGATGTAGTTCTCGATCAACCCCGACGAGTTGCCGGTGCCGGTCAGCGACCGGACCGAGGCGATGGCGTGGTTGAGCGTCCCGATCGCACCGGGGTCGCCGGATCGCTGGTCCCAGTACCCGCAGGAGTAGACCATCGTCGGCCCGAGGAACAGGCGGTAGAAATCGTTGCCGACGTCGTAGTGATGTGAGACCGAGGACGCGTCGCGCGCCTTGCTGTGCTTGGGACCGCGGCGCCGGGCCACCTCCACCGACGTCGGTGCCGGACGGAGACCGAGGCCCCCGAGCCGGACGAACGTCGACAGCGACTTCAGGATGGTGCCGCGGTCGGATCCGCGGACGCCGAGTGACCCCAGCCGGTCGACGAGATCCGGAAGCGTCAGCAGCCGGAAGACGTCGCCCTCGATCTCGAGGTCACCGGACACGTAGGCGCGGACGAGACCGAGTTCGTTCGGCGACCACAGCACCCGCCGGATGGCCCGGCGGTTGCGGAAGACGGTGGTGACGTCCGAGTCGGGGCCGGCCTCCGAGCCGTCCCAGCAGCGAACGTGCACGGGAATGGGGATGCCCATCGCACCTTCGAACGCGCTCAGCAGGCGTTCTGCGGCGGTCGGGGCCGGGCTGCGGACGTCCATCGGAAAAGCCCCCGCTCTGTGGTTCGAGGATGCTGATCGATACCGAAACCAACCTATTTCCGGCTGTCCGTCCGGGAGTCGGGCCGGTTCGATCGGCACCGTGGGGGAAGCGAGGGCGCAGGGCACGTAGACTGACCTTGCCCCTCACACGCCCATCCCCAGGGAGCACCCCGGTGACCAGAGCCGATCTGTCGGTCCACAGTCCTAATCTTCTCTCTTCGAACCCGTCCGACGAGGACGAGAACGAGCCCCGCGAGGAATGCGGAGTCTTCGGCGTCTGGGCGCCGGGAGAGGATGTGGCGAAACTCACCTACTACGGACTTTATGCTCTGCAGCACCGTGGGCAGGAAGCGGCGGGCATCGCCGTCGCCGACGGTTCACAGGTGCTGGTCTTCAAGGATCTCGGGTTGGTCAGCCAGGTGTTCGACGAGCAGACCCTGGCAGCGATGCCGGGCCACGTTGCCGTCGGCCACTGTCGCTACTCCACCACCGGATCGACCACGTGGGAGAACGCGCAGCCGATCTTCCGGACCACCGCCGCGGGCAGCGGCATCGCCCTCGGGCACAACGGCAACCTCGTCAACACGGCGGAGCTGGCGCAGCGCGCCCGTGAAGCCGGACTGGTCAACGACAAACGTCCCGGCGGCGCCACGTCCGACTCGGACGTCGTCGGCGCCCTCCTCGCGCACGCCGCCGCCGACAGCACCATCGAGCAGGCAGCCATGAAGCTCCTGCCGACACTGCGCGGCGCGTTCTGCCTCACCTTCATGGACGAGCACACGCTCTACGCGGCCCGCGACCCGCACGGGATCCGCCCGCTGTGCCTCGGACGCCTGGACCGCGGCTGGGTCGTCGCCAGCGAGACGGCCGCACTCGACATCGTCGGCGCGTCCTTCGTCCGCGACATCGAGCCCGGCGAACTGCTCGCCATCGACGCCGACGGCGTCCGCTCCTCCCGCTTCGCGAACCCCGAGCCCAAGGGCTGCGTGTTCGAGTACGTGTACCTGGCTCGTCCGGACAGTGTCATCGCCGGACGTTCGGTGCACTCCACCCGCGTCGAGATCGGCCGTCGCCTCGCCACCGAACACCCCGCCGAGGGCGACCTCGTCATCCCGGTCCCCGAATCGGGCACTCCGGCCGCGGTCGGTTACGCGCAGGGGTCGGGCATTCCGTACGGCCAGGGTCTGATGAAGAACGCCTACGTGGGCCGCACCTTCATCCAGCCGTCGCAGACGATCCGCCAGCTCGGTATCCGCCTCAAGCTCAACCCGCTCAAGGAAGTCATCCGCGGCAAGCGCCTCGTGGTGGTGGACGATTCGATCGTCCGCGGCAACACCCAGCGCGCGCTCATCCGGATGCTCCGCGAGGCCGGCGCACTGGAGATCCATGTCCGCATCGCGTCGCCGCCGGTCAAGTGGCCCTGCTTCTACGGCATCGACTTCGCCTCGCCGGCCGAGCTGATCGCCAACGGTGCGGGCGGCGGTGGCGAGCCCGGCAGCTTCGACGAGATGCTCGAAGGGGTGCGCCGTTCCATCGGCGCCGACACCCTCGGCTACATCTCCACCGAAGGCATGATCGCCGCCACCGAGCAGCCTGCGACGCGACTGTGCGCGGCCTGCTTCGACGGCACGTACCCCATCGCGCTCCCCACGGAGACGTCGATCGGAAAGAACGTTCTCGAGGGAATGCTCGAGAGCGCGGCAGGCGGTCCCGCGACGCGGGAGAACGACAACGCGAACGCCCTCAGTCGGCCGTAGGCCGGTACATCGGGATCCGGCCGGAGAACGTACTCCGGTACCGTAAGGACGCAATCACAGCACTCGATTGCCCGACCGACACGATTTTGACGAGCAACAGAAGGCTGGAGTAACAACCACATGACCGAGGATCCGACAAGTCGCCCTGGCGCGTCCTACGCCGCCGCAGGAGTGGACATCGCCGCAGGCGATCGGGCGGTGGAACTCTTCGCTCCCTTGGCCAAGCGCGCCAGCCGTCCCGAGGTTCTCGGTGGTCTCGGTGGATTCGCGGGTCTGTTCTCGCTCAAGGGTGACTACAAGGAACCGCTGCTCGCGGCGTCCACGGACGGTGTGGGCACCAAGCTCGCCGTCGCTCAGGCACTCGACAAGCACGACACCGTGGGCCTCGACCTGGTCGCGATGGTCGTCGACGACCTCGTCGTCTGCGGTGCCGAGCCACTGTTCCTGCAGGACTACATCGCCGTCGGGCGAGTCGTCCCGGAGCGTGTCGCCGAACTCGTCAGCGGTATCGCCGAAGGCTGCATCCAGGCCGGGTGCGCGCTGCTCGGTGGCGAGACGGCGGAGCACCCCGGTGTGATGGCGGACGGCGACTACGACTTGTCCGCGACCGGCGTCGGTGTGGTCGAAGCCGACCAGGTGCTGGGGCCCGACCGGGTCCGTCCCGGCGACGTCGTGATCGCCATGGGTTCGTCCGGACTGCATTCCAACGGTTACTCGCTGGCCCGCAAGGTCCTGCTCGAGATCGACCACATGAGCCTGACGGCGCACGTCGACGAGTTCGGCCGCACCTTGGGCGAGGAGATGCTTGAGCCCACGAAGATCTACGCCAAGGACTGCCTGGCCCTCGCCGCCGAGACGGACGTGCGCACGTTCTGCCACGTCACCGGCGGTGGACTGGCCAACAACCTCGCCCGGGTCATGCCGAAGGGGCTGGTCGCCGAACTCGACCGCGGTACCTGGAGCCCCGCTCCGATCTTCGCGATGATCGCGCAGCGCGGACGCGTGGAGCGGGCCGAGATGGAGCAGACGTTCAACATGGGCGTCGGCATGGTCGCGATCGTGGCGCCCGAGGACGTCGATCGTGCCCTGGCCGTCCTGACGGCGCGCCACATCGACTGCTGGACGCTGGGCAGCATCAAGAAGTCGCACGACGTGTCGGCCGAGCGCGCAATTCTCGCCGGCGATCACCCGAGGTTCTAGGGTCGGTCGCCGTCTGTCGGAACGGGGCGAGCTAGTGGCCCCGACCGGCTGAAGATGTGGAAATGAGGGGGAGCCGGTGTCGGCTCCCCCTCATTTCGTTGTCTTCAGATCTCAGCGCCGCCAGTCGTCGTCGTCCTCCCGGGAGTGACCCTCCCTGTCGGCACGCTGGTCAGCGAAGACCTCGTCCCGATGCGAGTTGGACGACCCACCTGAGAGCTCTCGTTGCAGGCTGTCAAAATCCGTGGTCGGTACGCTGTACTTCAGCTCGCGTGCAACCTTGGTCTGCTTTGCCTTAGCCCGGCCGCGGCCCATGGCTGACCCCCTCGCGCTTTCGCGGGGCGGCCTGGGGAATTTGGCGGCCCCGTTTGAGTGTGTAAGTTCCTGCCCCACACTCTAGCGTGGAAAAGTCCCTCGCGCTTCCATCCACACCCCGAAGCGGTGTCGGTTTAGTCTCACCGGGCTCGCGAGCTGCCCCGATGCCGGTATTTCGCCTTCAGAAGACTCCCGGAATTGCCCGGACCGTCCCCACTCGGACGCCGCCGCCGAGCACGGGTTGCGATGCGAGGGCCGCCAGATCCTCGGTCCACTCGGCGCCCATCCTGTGGAGAAGTGCTGCGGCGAGGGGTAACCGGGCCCGTTCGTGGCCGTCGTCGATCTTCAGTGCGAACGCCGAGCCGTCGGGAAGCGCGCCGGCGTAGACACCGTCGGCTCCGGCCTTCGTCATCAGCCCGGGCACGACCGGCATCAGGCGCGCGTCATCCTTGCCGGTGCCCGAGACGAGGTAGGGGTGCTCGCGGACGGCGTCGGCGACGGCGAGCTCGGGGGAGTCGGGCTCGGCGGTGACGAGCCGGGCGAACGCCCGAGCCAGATGCGTCAGCGACAGCGGGACGATCGGCAGCCCGCATCCGTCGATGCCGAGCTCGGCGTCGACGTCGCCGCTGATCGACCCGAGCGTCTCGACGACCGCGAGTTGCAGCGGATGCGTCGGCTCGAGGTAACTGTCCAACGGCCAGTCGTTGGCCAGGCACGTGGCGAGCATCGCGGCGTGCTTGCCGGAGCAGTTCATGTACACCGGGCGGGGGAGCTCACCGGCGGCCAGCAGTTCGGCCCGGGCGAGTTCGTTGGAGGGCAGATCGGCGGGACAGCGGAGCTGGTCCTCGTCGAGGCCGTACCGGGCGAGCAGCCGCTCGACGAGTTCGATGTGGTCCGACTCACCCTCGTGGGATGCGGTCGCGATCGCGAGCTCTTCGGAACTGGACGGTTCGAAGCCGTTCCGCAGCATCGTCACGGCCTGCCACGGCTTGTTCGACGACCTCGGATAGATCGGCGTGTGCACCTCACCGAGGGTGAGCGCGATCTCGCCGTCCGCGCGGAGGATCACCGCGGAACCGCGGTGGACGCACTCACGGAATCCGGAACGTACGACCTCGACCAGTTCGATGCTCAATACGTGACCTGCACTTCCAGTCCGGCGATCCGTCGGCGGGCCTTGTCCGCGACGGTCGGAGAGAGGTTCTCCTGCTGTTCGAGCAGCGCCACGAACCGTTCCGGGTCGCGGCCGGTGAACAGATCGCGCACGGTGACGCCGTGGCCGGGCACGTGGATGCGCTGGACGGTGTCGCCGGCGGTGACCGACCCCTCCGTCACCACCCGCAGGTACGCGCCCGTGTCGGCGCGTTCGGAGAACCGCTTGACCCACCGGGGCTCGGCGGCCCAGACGCCGAACGTGCCGCACGGCGTCCGCGGGCTGGTTACCTCCAGTTCGGTGGTGCCGATCCGCCACCGCTCGCCGATCACGGCGTCGGTCGCGGCGATCCCGTCGAGCCGGAGGTTCTCGCCGAACCATCCCGGGGGCAGTTCGCGGCCGAGCTCCGACGCCCAGCGCTGCGCCTCGTCCTCCTGGTAGGCGTAGACGGCCTTGAACGGGCCGCCGTGGTATTCGGTGTCGCAGACGTGGTCGCCGACCAGTCCGGCGGTCGTGACGCGCACGGGGCCGTCGACCGGCCGCTTGTCGATCGCCGTCCGGGTGACCCGCCGGGTGCCGCTGTCCCGCTCGGTGTGCAGCACGCAGACGGCCAGCACCTCGCCTGCCGTCGCGGTCGCCTCGCTCATCGGCCCCGGAGCCGGTCGACGGCGGCGCGGCCCGCCTGGACCGTGTCGTCCGCGGGCACGGAGTCGGGGTCGATCGACGCGGCGCACGAGCCGACCACCAATTCGGTGTCGGTGGGGATGGACCGTTTGACGAGGGCCAGCGCGATGGGTCCGAGCTCGTGATGGTCGATCACGGTGCCGATCCGTCCGACCGCACGGCCTCCCGCCGTCACCGGGTCGCCCGGTTCGGGCCTGCCCTCGGCGCTGCCGTCGAGGTGCAGCAGGACGAGGTGACGGGGCGGTTTGCCGAGATTGTGGACGCGGGCCACCGTCTCCTGGCCGCGGTAGCAGCCCTTCTCCAGGTGGACGGCGCCGTGCTCGGCGGGACCGCCGATCCAGCGGACCTCGTGCGGGATGGTGCGGTCGTCGGTGTCGAGTCCGATCCGGGGCCGTGCGGCGGCCACCCGGAGTGCCTCGAACGCCCACGTTCCCGCGGGAGCGGCGCCGGCGGCGGTGAGCCGGCCCCACCACGTCGCGAGTCCTTCCCGCGGGATCAGCAGGTCGAAGGACTCGGCGGTCGGCCACGGCATGCGGCGGACGAACCCGCCCCCGGGCACCGCGGCGGCGGCATACGGCTCGGCGGGTGCCACGACACCGGCTGCGTCGAGGACCGTCACGGCGTCGGGGCCGATCACACTGAGGACCGCGAGCTCGTTGCCCTCGCGGGGCTCGGCCTTGGACCAGAACACCATCTTGGTGAGGAACGACAGGAGGTCGGGTCCGCGGTCGGCCTCGGTGTCGATCCAGGTGACGCCGTCCAGATCGGTCTGGACGAAGTGGTGCTCGACGCGGCCGTTGACGTCGAGGCTGAGGTTCTCGGCGCTCCCGCCGTCGGGGAGCGCGGCGACGTGCTGGCTCGAGATGGTGTGCAGCCAGGTGAGTCGTTCGGGTCCGCTGATCGCGATGACGAACCGGTGGGAACGGTCGACGACCACCGCGGAACGTTCGGCATTGCGTTGTTCGCCGAGTGGATCGCCGTGATGCCAGGCGACGCCGGCGTCGGGAGAGCCTTCGGGCGCAGGGACCGCGCCCGGGGCCGTGAGGAGTGGACTGGGTGAGACGGGCAGTTTGTCGACCACGAACCCAGTCTAGGGACCATGGACCACAGGTGGCGGTCAGCAGGGTCGATAGGCTGGGTGTCATGTCTGATCGAGTGCTGGTGACACTGGACCACGAGGTGCGGGACGCGGATGCCCCGCTGCTGCACGCGGACGATCTGGCGGTGGTGCGCGGCGACGGTGTCTTCGAGACCCTGTTGGTGCGCGGCGGTCGCGCCCTGAAGGTCGAGCCCCACCTCGCCCGTCTCGTCGCGTCGGCGCGCGCCCTCGGATTGCCCATTCAGGACCTGGACGAGTGGCGCCTGGCCCTCGAGCTGGCCGTCGAGGAGTGGGGGTCCGAGCGGGAGGGCGCGATGCGACTCGTGCTCAGCCGCGGCCGGGAGTCCGGTGGCGACGCGACCGCCTTCGTCACCGTCGGGCCGGTGTCCGAGCGGATTCGGGAGGCACGACGCGACGGGGTGTCGGTACTCACACTGGCCCGCGGCTATTCGGTGGATCTGTCGGCGAGTGCGCCGTGGCAGCTGCTCGGGGCGAAGACCTTGTCGTATGCGACGAACATGGCGGCGCTGCGGTATGCGGCGACACTCGGCGCCGACGATGTGATCTTCGTCAGCAGTGAGGGCAATGTGTTGGAAGGGCCACGTTCCACGGTGGTCATCGCCCGCGACAGGCACCTCCTCACGCCGCCGCCGGAGCACGGAATCCTGCCCGGAACGACGCAGCAGGCGCTGTACGAGGTGGCGTCCGGCAAGGGGTTTCGCTGTGAGTACGCGGCGCTGCGTCCGGCGGATCTCATTACGGCGGAAGGTGTTTGGCTCATCTCCAGCGTCACCATGGCTGCGCGCGTGCGCAAGATCGACGGCCTTGCCCTGCCCGACGCACCGCTCGCCGACGAGATCGTGGAGCTGGTCGACCTCGCGGTCGAGACGGCGGGTGCCGAGTCCGCGGAGGCTTGACAGGTCTACTACATTTCGTAGTAGCAAAGTCCTGCGGGGGAAACGACCTCGCAGTACGTTGTTTTCAAGGGTCGGGCGGAAGCCCACGCTCCGGCCCTGAAGCCTGTCCTACGGGCCCAGTTTCGGAGTAGCCATGGATGCCTTGGATGTCTCCCGGTGGCAGTTCGGCATAACCACCGTCTATCACTTCATCCTCGTTCCGCTGACGATCGGGCTCGCCCCGCTGATCGCCGTCATGCAGACGATGTGGGTGGTCACCGGAAAGGACCACTGGTACCGGCTCACCAAGTTCTTCGGGAAGCTCTTCCTGATCAACTTCGCGCTCGGCGTCGCCACCGGCATCGTGCAGGAATTCCAGTTCGGGATGAACTGGAGCGAGTACTCACGCTTCGTCGGTGACGTGTTCGGCGCACCCCTCGCCCTCGAGGGACTGGTCGCCTTCTTCCTCGAGTCGACGTTCCTGGGCCTCTGGATCTTCGGCTGGGGACGGCTGCCCAAGCTCGTCCACCTCGCCACCATCTGGCTCGTCGCGATCGGTGTGAACGCGTCCGCGTACTTCATCATCACCGCCAACTCGTTCATGCAGCACCCGGTCGGGGCCGTGTACAACCCCGAGACCGGGCGCGCGGAACTCACCAGCATCTGGGAACTGCTCACCAACAACACAGCGCTCGCGGCCTTCCCGCACGTCGTGGCCGGAGCGTTCCTCACGGCAGGCACGTTCGTGGCCGGCGTCGGCGGCTGGTGGATGGTGCGCAGCATGCGCAAATCGAAGGAAGCCACCGAACCCGAAGTGGCGAAGAAGCACGAGGAGACCGCCCGGACGATGTTCCGTCCGGTCACCATCCTCGCCCTGTGGGTGATGGTCGCCTCGGGCATCGGACTCGCGATCACCGGCGACATCCAGGGCAAGCTGATGTTCGAACAGCAACCCATGAAGATGGCATCGGCCGAATCGCTGTGCCACACCGAAACCGGTGCCGACTTCTCGATCCTCACCGTCGGCACCCAGAACAACTGCGAGAGCATCACCCAGCTCATCAAGATCCCCGGGCTCACCTCGTTCCTGGCGGACGGCACGTTCGACTCCACCGTCGAGGGCGTCACCGAGATCCAGGCCCGCTACGAGGAGATGTACGGACCCGGAAACTACAAGCCCAACCTGTTCGTCACCTACTGGACGTTCCGCGCGATGATCGGCTGGGCCGCCGGGTCGGCGCTGCTCGCCGTGGTCGGTCTGTGGATGACCCGCGGCGGCCGTGTCCCGGACAAGAAGTGGTTCGGCTGGTTGTCGATCGCCGTCATCCCGACACCGTTCCTCGGGAACAGCGCGGGCTGGGTCTTCACCGAGATGGGCCGCCAACCGTGGGTCGTGGCACCCAACCCGACCGGTGTCGACATGATCAGACTGACTGTCGACCAGGGCGTCTCGAATCACTCCCCGTGGACCGTCTGGGTCTCGCTCATCACGTTCACGGTGGTCTACGGGGCGCTGGCCGTCGTGTGGTTCACGCTGATCCGCCGCTACACGGTCGAGGGACCACTCGAACACGACGCGCATCCACCGGGTGACGACCACGACGAGCCCGAAGAACCGGGCAAGCCCGAGCAACTCTCGTTCGCGTACTAGGGGAGACGGTCATGGGACTTCAAGAAGTGTGGTTCATCCTCATCGCGGTGCTCTTCATCGGGTACTTCGTCCTCGAGGGATTCGATTTCGGTGTCGGCATGCTGATGCCGGTGCTGGGCAGGCGCAAGGACCCGAACGGGGACACGCGGCGGCGGGTCGTGCTCAACACCATCGGGCCCGTGTGGGACGGCAACGAGGTATGGCTCATCACCGGTGGCGGCGCGTTGTTCGCCGCGTTCCCGGAGTGGTACGCCACCTTGTTCTCCGGCTTCTATCTGCCGCTGCTGATCATTCTCGTCGCGCTCATCGTCCGGATCTGCGCCATCGAGTACCGCGGCAAGATCGACGACGACACCTGGCGCAGGCGGTGCGACTGGGGCATCGTCTTCGGGTCCTGGGTGCCTGCCGTGCTGTGGGGTGTCGCGTTCGCGAACATCGTGCGGGGCGTCGACATCGACGCCGACAAGCAGGTCACCTCGAGCCTCTTCGATCTGCTCAATCCCTATGCGTTGCTGGGTGGTCTGACGACCGCACTCGTGTTCGCCCTGCACGGCGCGGTGTTCCTCGCCCTGAAGACGGCCGACGAAGTACGCACGGATGCCGTCGAACTGGCGTCCAAGCTGGCGATCCCGGCCGTCCCGGTGGCAGGCGCGTTCGTGCTGTGGACGCAGCTGGCGCACGGCAAGGGCTGGACGTGGATCCTCGTCGCGATCGCCGCCGCCGCACTCCTCGGGGTGGTCGCGTTCACCCGCGCCGAGCGTGAGGGCTGGGCGTTCCTGCTCACGTCGATCGCGGTCGTCGCCACCGTGGCCCTGCTGTTCGGCTCGCTGTTCCCCAACGTCATGCCGTCCACGCTGGACGCCGCGTACAACCTGACCATCGACAACGCGTCGTCGAGTCCGTACACGCTGAAGGTGATGACGTGGGCCGCCGCGTTCCTCACCCCGGTGGTGCTGATCTACCAGGGCTGGACGTACTGGGTGTTCCGCCAACGGATCTCGACCAAGCACATCCCGCCGTCGATCGGTCTCCCGCTCGAGCGCAGATGAGCACAGCGGTAGGCGACGCACCCCGCCCGGCCGACGAACGTCCCGGCGGGGCGCGAGGAGCCCGGCGCCCCGTCGATCCCCGCCTGTGGCGCTACTCCGCGGCGGCGCGCGGGTATCTCGTCCTCACGGTCGGGCTGTCGATCGTCAACGTCGCGATGGTCATCGTGTCGGCGCTCATGATCGGCCGCGTGCTCGGTGGAATCATCGTCGACGACGCCACCGACCTCGGGCGGTGGTCCACCGAACTGGTGGTGCTCGCCGGTGCGGTGGGGGTGCGAGTGCTCGGCACCTGGCTGCAGTCCCGGTTCGCGCACCGGTCCGCCACCCGGGTGGTGGCGGAGCTGAAGGGGGAGGTCCTCGGTGTCGCCACCCGCCTGCGACCGCGCGAGCTCGACCCGCGGCGGGACGAGATCGCGACCGTGCTCACCCGCGGAATCGACGGTCTCGCGCCGTATCTCACCGGGTATCTGCCGGCCCTGGTCCTCGCGGCGACGCTCACACCGGCGACGCTGGCGGTCATCACGTTTCAGGATCTGACGTCGGCGGCGATCATCTTCGTCACGCTGCCGCTCATCCCGATCTTCATGATCCTCATCGGCCTGCTCACCAGGGGCAAGGCCGCCAAGACGCTGACCGCGATGACCACACTGTCGTCCCAGCTGCTCGACCTCCTGGCCGGCCTGCCCACACTCCGCGCGCTGGGTCGCGAACAGGGACCGGCGACGCGGGTGCGTGAACTCGGCGACGCCCACCGCCGCACCACGATGTCGGCGTTGCGGGTGGCGTTCCTGTCGTCGATGGTGCTGGAACTGCTGGCCACGCTCTGCGTCGCACTCGTCGCCGTGAGCATCGGACTGCGGCTGGTGTACGGGGGGATGGAACTCGAGGCGGGAATCGTGGCGCTGATCCTCGCGCCCGAGGTGTACCTTCCGCTGCGGATGGTCGGAACCCAGTTCCACGCCGCCGAGGACGGAATGGCCGCGGCGAGCCGCGCCTTCGCCGTCATCGATACCGATCGTCCCGACGACGACGCCGCCGACGGTGCGGTCGTTGTCGACGCGGCCGGGGCGCGGATCGAATTCGACGAACTCGACGTCCGGTCCCGGCGCGGCCTGGCACCGCACGGACTGACCGGGACCCTCGAACCCGGTGCGGTGACCGTGCTGACCGGACCCAACGGTTCCGGGAAGTCGACTGCGGTGCAGGCACTTCTCGGCCTCGTCGAACCCGAGCACGGCGAGGTGCGGGTGGCAGGCGCCGCCGTGAGTGCGCTCGACCGGTCCGCATGGTGGGCGCAGGTGGCGTGGCTTCCGCAGCACCCCGTCCTCGTTCCCGGCACCCTGGACGAGAACCTTCGGCTCATCGGCGAGGTCGTCGACCTCGAACAGGCCTGTGCGGCGACGGGTTTCGACGAGGTTCTCGCCGAACTCCCGGACGGCTGGACCACGCGCGTCGGATCCGGCGGAACGGGACTGTCGCTCGGCCAGCGGCAGCGGCTCGCACTCACTCGCGTGCTGGCCACCCGGCGTCCCGTCCTGGTACTCGACGAACCCACCGCACACCTCGACGACGCCTCGGAGCGGACCGTGCTCGATTCGCTGCGGAGCCTGGCCGCCGCCGGCCGCACCGTCGTGGTGGTGGGGCACCGGCCGACCGTGCTCGCGGCCGCCGACCGGGTGATCGAGGTGAGCGCCGATGTCGCGTGACCCGCTGATCCGGGCATTGCCGCTCCTCGACCTGCAACCGGGACGGGTAGTGCGGGCCGTCACCGCCGGCGTCGCCACGCTGGGCAGTGCGCTCGCACTCGCGGCGCTGTCGGCGTGGTTGATCACGAGGGCGTGGCAGATGCCGCCCGTCCTGGACCTCAGCGTCGCCGTCGTGGCGGTGCGGGCGCTGGGCATCTCCCGCGGCGTCTTCCGCTACCTCGAGCGGCTGGCCACCCACGACACCGCGCTGCGCGGGACCACGTCCGCCCGCACCCAGCTGTACCAGCGGCTGGCCGACGGCGACCCCGCGGCCGCTGCCGGCCTGCGCCGCGGCGAACTGCTCACCCGCACCGGTGCCGACGTCGACACCCTCGGTGACGTCGTCGTCCGCGCGCTCGTCCCCATCGCCGTGTCCGTCGTCCTGGCCGTGGCCGCCGTCGGCATCCTCGCGGTGATCTCGCCCGCCTCGGCACTCGTGCTCGCGGTGGCGCTCGCGGTGTCGGGGGTCGCGGCGCCCTGGTTGTCCGCGCGGGCCGCCCGCCTGGCCGAGACGTCCGGCGCCGACGCGCGTGCCCGGTTCAGCGAGGACGCCGTCACGGCGCTCGATCACGCCGCGGAACTCCGCGTCGCGGGTCGCCTCGACCGGACCGTGTCGCGGGCGGTCCGCTCCGAACACGCCGCGGTCGCGGCCACCGACCGCGCCGCCGCACCCAGCGCGTTCGCGGACGCCGCCACACCACTCGCGGTGGGCGTGAGTGTGATCGCGTCACTGCTCATCGGGATGGGCCTGTACTCGTCGGGGACCATGAGCCCGATGGCGCTCGGCATCCTCGTGCTCCTGCCGCTGTCCGCGTTCGAGGCCACGGTCGCGCTGCCCGCCGCGGCCGTCGCGCTGACCCGGGCCCGGATCGCGTCGCGCCGCATACTCGCCGTGCTCGACGCCGCCGTCGCGGATCCGCACCCCGGCGACCGGGAACTGGACGGGCCCGCCGAGGTCGTCGCGAAGGACCTGCGGTGCGGCTGGCCCGGAGGGCAGGTCACCGCCCCGCTCGACCTCGACCTGTGGCCCGGCTTCCGGGTCGCGATCGTCGGCGGCAGCGGGTCCGGGAAGACGACCACCCTGATGACCCTGGCCGGGTTGCTCCCGCCGGTATCGGGGTCGGTGCGGGTCGACGGACTCGACCTGCACAGCATCAGGTCCGAGGCTCTCCGCCGGAACGTCGGATTCTTCGCGGAGGACGCACACCTCTTCGACACGTCCGTCCTCGAGAATCTGCGGGTGGCGCGCGGCGACATCCAGGACACGGAGGCGCTGACCGTCCTGGAGTCCGTCGGGCTCGGCGGATGGGTGTCGGGGCTGCCGGAGGGCGTGCACACGACCCTCGCCGGCGGTGCCAGGGCGGTGTCCGGTGGACAGCGTCGCCGGCTGCTCCTCGCCCGGGCGCTGCTCTCGTCCGCGCGGGTGCTGTTGCTGGACGAACCGACCGAACACCTCGACGCCGACGCGGGCGCCGACCTGCTCCGGCGACTGCTCGCGCGCGACGGCGGACTGGTGTCTGCGCAGCGCACCGTCGTGGTGGTCACCCACCAGCTTCCGGAGGATACCAGCGCTGACCTGGTGATACGAGTGGAGAAAGTTGAGAGCGAAAATGCGTTGCCGACTCCGTGAGTGCGGCGTACTTTCTTCAGTACACGAGGAAGGAGGTGGTCTGAAATTGAATGACAGACGGACACGTGAGGTGGCTGCCAGCTAGCCGCTACCGCTGACGGAATTCACTGACCGCGCGAGCGGCGAGCGAATCCCAGGCAGCTACCCGGCCCCCGAGCCCCCGGTCTGGTCCAGATCGGACCCGGTGCACACGCACCGGAAGGCTCGGGGGCCGTTGTGCGCTCCGCGCCCGTGAGTACTTATCAACCGCCCGACGTTAACAAGTACTCACGGCAGCGCGGGCACGGGTTCGGCCCACTCCAGCCGCCCCGCTCGAGCACCGTCCGCACCTCGGCCGCGACCTCGCACGAGCGCCGCGTCACCTCATCCCAGCCGTAGACCAGCGTCGCCTTGCCGGCGAGTTCCGCCGCGTTGCCGCGACGACGGTCGCGCAGCGCCACCGACCGCGACGAGTGGTACCGCAGTCCGTCCAGGCGCACGAAGAGCGGAACGCCGCTGTCCGAGTAGTCCACGTCCTCGTAGAGGGTTCTTCCGTCGACGAGAACCGGCGACTGTCGTCGGGCGGCCGGTAGTCCGTGCGCGAGTTCGACGTCGACGGCGTACCGGTGCTCGAGAATCGACTGGACCCCGCCGGAGACGAACGTCAGCGCATCGGTGAGAGCCCTGCGGTATCTGCGCGGTGGACGCTGCTCGATCCGTCGGAGCAACTCGTGGACCGGAATGTCGCTGCCGGTGACCGCTGAGACCAGGACCCGTGCGGCCGCCACCGCCGACGGCTCCGCGACGGCGAGATCGACGACGGTGTCGGCCCGGGACGTTCGAGGCGGAAGCGTCGGGACGAGGATGTGGGCGTGCGCCCGGGACCGGTGCACCACGACCCCGGGGTGGAGGAGATCGCCCTCGCGGGGAACGGGACGGTCGGATCGCCGGCCGACCTTCCGATACGTCGGTTCCTGCGGCTCCGCAGACAATCCGTAGGGCACGGTGACGTGAATCGGCCCGTCAGGGTCGACGGGCATCAGCCCCCACTCCTCGGCCGCAGTCCGATGACTGAGGATCGCTCGGGGACCGCCGAACAGCAGCGCCGCCCACAGCCTCATCGGCCGGTCGAGCGGACCGTTCGTGACGGCGTAGACGCCGTGCAGAACCGCCGACCACTGGCCGGACTCCACCATGTGCTGAATTTGCCGGGTCGAGATGCCCAGTCCGCGAAGTTGCCGGGCCGTGACGAGGCCGTGCTGATAGTCGAGGACTGTTTGGAATTCGGGCCGGAAGTCGATCGTCGCAGTCGTCATGGACGCGACGGTGCGGAAGCCGACCGACAGGATTCGGCCGAAACAGGCCGATCTCAACTGCCCTGTGGATGAACCTCAGGTTGTGGATAACCCGAGCCGTGAGTACTTGTTAACCGCCCGCGGTTAATAAGTACTCACGGGCGCTAGCCAACGTAGCGGGACAGCCGCGCGGAGAGGTGGGGACGCAGCTCACCGTCGGCGATGATGCGTTCCTCGACGTAGGCGAGGTCGCCGCCCTCGACGATGCCGTAGAGACGCTTGGCGCCACCGACGAGAACACCGGAGGTGCTGCGGATCACGACGTCGGTCGCGAGTTCCCACGACGACTGGGTGAGGGCCTGGCCGTAGAACAGTTCGACGATGCCGGAGCTGTGGGCGAGGAGGAGTTCGACGACTTCCTCGTCGGTGCTGCCGGGAATGCCGTCTCCGCTGATCCGCCAGAAGCCGGTCTCGTGGAGGTCGGGGCGCACGTATTCGCCGTCGGCGTCGAGAACCCAGGTCTGGGATTCCCACTTGAGGTAGTTGCCACCGTTGTGGGAGACGATGATCTGCTGCCCGAAGGGATAGTCGCCTGTGTCGGGGTCGTGGCCTTCCCCTTCACCGCGCCACACACCCACGAGGGGCAGGACTGCGAGGAGTTCGTTGTTCAGATCCGGGCCGAGCCGCAGATTTGCGGTGTCCTCGGGCAGCGGAAGGTCCGGAAGCTGCGGGATGTTCCGCGACGCCGTCGTCTTGGAACGCTCGATGGCGTCCGCGACAGCTGCGTCACCGCTACCACGACGCACGGTGGGGGTGTCCCCAGCGGGCGCGCTCGTAGTCGGGTGCTCGGAAGGCGGATCTGCGCCTGCGTCCGGGTTCTGACTCACGACTCGTCGGTGACCAGGCGGTAGATCGTGTAGAGCGAGAACCACGTGATCAACACGGCGGCAAGGACAAGAAGTACCTCGAAGAAGATAACCACGGGGACATCCTAAACCGAACCCGTCGAACGGTCGAAACGGGAGGCGGCTTACCGTCACTGCGGCTACGGTTTCTCGAAGGCGACCACCCGGTCGGTTCCGAACATTCTCATGCGGTCGTCTCGTCTCCCGTCCCTCCCGGAGGTCCCATGCTTCGATCGAGTACTGCCGTCACCGGTCCGGTGCGGGCCGCGCTCGCGGCGACGGTGCTGCTGCTGACCGCCACCGCGTTCGGTGCTCCCGGCTTTGCCGTCGCCGCGCCCGACACCGGGAGCGCGGGCTCGGGAAGTGCAGATTCGGGAAGTGCCGACACGGACCGTGTCGATCCGAACAACTACGCCGCCGACTGCCCCGACGTGATGATCGTCGCCGTGTCCGGCGCCACCGACTCGACGGAGGACCGCAACCCTCTGGCAGACGAGAACCGTCAGCTCTGGTCGAACTGGGTGGGCAACGTGACGGTGCCGACCGGCGAGGCCAACAAGGACGATCCGGGGACGGTGGGGTGGATGTACGTGCCCTACCCGTCCACGTACGGCCTGGGTCTGCTGCAACCCGTTCCGACATACCAGGATTCGATGGCGGCGGGTGTCGCGTCGACGAACAGGATCCTCGACGAGAACAAGGCGAAGTGCGGCGACGCCACCAAGTACGTGCTGCTCGGATACAGCGTCGGCGCCGAGGTGGTCGAAAGGGTGTCGCGCGAACTCGGCCACCGCGACAGTAATGCTCTGGTTACCGCCGACGACATCGCCGGCGTCGCGTTGATCGGCGACCCGTACCGTCCCGCGGGCACCCCCTCGATGGGCGAACCCGGCCCGCCCGGAGGCGGATTCATGTCGTCGGAGCCGGCCGATTACGGCGCTCTCGACGGCAAGATCACCTACGCCTGCCGCCCCTACGACATCGCGTGCGACGCGCCGCAGGAGATCGCCGTCCTCGAACTGGCGCTCGGGGTGCTGGGACAGATGCACTTCACCCTGCTGAACCCGGGCCAGACGGTCTCCGACTTCGCGAATGCGGTGACGAACATGGCGGCGCGGTCGATCGTGCACATCGTCACCCACGAAGACTGGTTTGCCTCCGACGAGTCCTTCCTGGACGTTCTCCGCAAGGTCGCCGACCGGACCTACGACCCCGACGGCCCGGACCGGAACATGCAGGTGTCTCAGGAGCAGATCGTCGAGGCGCTCAACTGGGCGATGGGTCCCGGTTCGGAGGTCGTGAAGGCGAAGCTCGCGGACGAGGGCCCGGGGTTCGTCGAGGACAACAGGGACGTCTTCGAACTGGTGATCAAGCCGTACATCTTCCTGGGCTTCATCCAGCACCTGTTCTACTGGAACAACAATCCGAACGACCCCTGGTACTGGGAGAGCGAGAAGGTCGTCGACTGGATCACCGCGCTCGCGCAGTCGGAGAAGGACGGCGAGACCATTCCAGCCGCGCCGGGCAAGTAGATCCGGCACGACAGAAGGGCCCCGCTCCGGATCGGAGCGGGGCCCTTCTGGTGTCGTCGGCTGGTGACTACTCGCCGACCGTGACGTCGACGTTGTGCACGCCTGCGCTCGACGGGCTCACCGTCGAGGTGCCGTTGCCGGAGCTGGACAGTGCACGCACGGTCCACTCGCCGGGAGCGGCGAAGAAGCGGAAGTCTCCGGTGCCCGAGGCGACGACCTCGGCGGTGAACTCTCCGCCGCCGTCGAGGAGACGCACGAACGCTCCACCGATCGGCTGTCCGTCAGCGGCGAGAACGCGGCCGGTGATGACCGTTTCCTTCTCGACGTCGACGCCCGCGGGCAGGGTCTGGGTCTGTACAGGTGCTCCACACATGGCTCAGTGAACCTCCAACTCGATGGGTGCGCCGACGAGTGAGCCGTATTCGACCCAGCTGCCGTCGTAGTTCTTGACATCGGACTTGCCGAGGATCTCCTTGAGCACGAACCAGGTGTGGCTGGAGCGCTCGCCGATACGGCAGTACGCGATGGTGGGCTTGGACTCGTCGTAGCCCTTCTCCGAGTACAGCTTCTCCAGGTCGTCGTCCGACTTGAACGTGCCGTCCTCGTTTGCGGTGGTGCTCCACGGGATGTTGATGGCCGTGGGGACGTGTCCACGCTGCTGCGCCTGCTCCTGCGGCAGGTGAGCGGGAGCGAGGATCTTGCCGGAGAACTCGTCGGGCGAACGCACGTCGACGAGGTTCTTGCTGCCGATGGCGTCGATGACCTCGTCGCGGAACGCGCGGATCGACAGGTCGGGGGCCTCGGCCTTGTACTGGGTGGCCTCGCGGGTGACGGTCTCCTTGGAGAGGGGACGCCCGTCGAGCTCCCACTTCTTGCGGCCGCCGTCGATCAGCTTGACGTCCTGGTGGCCGTAGAGCTTGAAGTACCAGTACGCGTACGCCGCGAACCAGTTGTTGTTGCCGCCGTAGAGAACGATGGTGTCGTCGTTGGCGACGCCCTTGGCGGACAGAAGATCGGAGAACTGCTGCTGGTTCAGGAAGTCACGACGGACGCCGTCCTGCAGGTCCTTGCGCCAGTCGAGGCGGATGGCGCCTTCGATGTGGCCGCCGTCGTATGCGCTGGTGTCCTCATCCACCTCGACGAAAACGGTCTTGGGGGCGTTGAGGTTCTGCTCAGCCCAGTCGGCGGAGACTAGGACATCGGAGCGAGCCATGGTGTTCCTTTCGGTGTGTACTTACTTGTGTCGGGTGGATCGTGCAGTGGTTCTCGGTGTGAAATTTTCAGGCCGCGGTGCGGAAGCGTACGACGAGTGGATAGATCTGGCAGCCGAGGCAGATACCGAACGCAGCGTTGAGGAACGCCGCGAACAGGGCGAATGCGGTGGCCACGGCCCCGATGACGCCGGAGCCGGCGAAGAAGCCGACGGTGCCGACGGCGGCGAAGACGAAGCCGACGAGCTGCGCGAAGCGGAGCGGTGCGACCGGTTCGCGTTCACTCCCCGGGGCGAGTCGCGGCGCGACGAGGGTGCCGAAGATCCGGCCGTACGGGCTGCGGCGCGGTCCGGTGGCTGCGCCTGCCGCGAAGACGACCGCTTGCAGCGCCAGCAGAATCCCTGCTGCGACCAGCGAGAACGTCGACACGACGAGCACGGCGACGAGGACTGCGGTGGTGACCCAGGCGGCGAACCGGGGGCCACGAACGTCGACCTGCTCGAGCTCGAGTGTTGTGGACATGAGAAGTGCTCCTGCGTTGAGTCCTGAATGCTTGCCTGGCGCCGAACGGCGACGGAAGACGTCGTCATCGGGGGTTCGATCACGTGCGCGGAATCCGCGGTGTCAGCAGAAAGCGACAGCCCTGGTGATCAGCAACAGGTACAGCAACAAGCCCCGAGGCGGCACAGGTCTACTGTGCGGCGACGGGTGAGCATGAGCTCGTGGCTGGATTGCACGACGACGAGTTTACCCGGTTCTTCAGGAATTTGAAGCCGGGGGCCGGGTGAGGGGTCCCAGCGCGGCCCGCAGGTCGGTCGCGGCGGGCACTCCGGACACCCGGAAGCGTTGCTGCAGGTCGGCGTCGAGAATGAAGGTCGTCGGCAGCGACAGAACGCCGAGTTCCTTGGCGAGAGAGGGATACTCGTCGATGTCGACCTCCACTTCGACGGGCGGCTCCGGCTCGCCGGCGAGGTCCTCGACGACCTGTCCCACCACCCTGCGCACCGCAGCGCAGGGTCCGCACCAGTCGGCGGAGAAGTGGAGAACGGTGGCCCGTCGAGGATGCTCCGGCGACCCCGGCCCGACACCCGCCGCCTCGAGAAGTAGCCGTCGTTGGTCGGTCACGACCGCGGAAGCCTCGCCGGTGCTCCGGACCGTCCCCTGGCGGCGTTGCCAGACGAGCCCGAACACGACGGCGGCGAACAGTGCGATCAGTAACAGTGTGATTCCGGTCATCGGCTCTGCAGTTCGTTCAGGTCGATCGTGACGTTGTTGCCGACGCCCTCGATGACGATCTGCGAGCCTTCCGCGTAGACCTCCGTCGGCTGGACGCCGAACGGGAGTTCCCGGGGGTCGATCGTCCGGGTGAAGAGGCCGAGGATCGCGGGGGCGAGGGGCTCGGGGATGGTGAAGTCGGCGTGGCCTTCGGGCCCGAAGTAGAAGTCGCTGGCGACGATCTTCACCTGACCGCCGTCGAGTACCAGGTCGGCCTGCACGCTGACGGTGGTCTCGATGGGCCCGACGGGGACGGTGCCGGTGAGGACGACGCCGCCCGCGGTCGGCATCCCCGAGCCGCCGGAGCCTCCGGTGCCGTCCGACTTGCTGGCGGGCGGGGCCGAAACCTGCAGGTCGGGGATGTCGAGGAAGCGACCCAGGTCGGTGGCGTCGATGAGCATGCGGCCGGAGAGGTGATCGACCGGGAGGGTCTTCACGGAGCCGTCGACGAGGTTGGACAGCGGCGCGGAGACACCCAGGAGGGTGGACTCGATCGTCACCTCGCCCACGACGTCACTCTGTACTCCCTGGGCGCGGATCTCGATGTTCTCGTACTTTCCGTCCCACGCCTGGGTGAGGAACGGAAAACCGTGAACCGTCACCTCGGGATCCGCGGTGAGCGACGCGCCTGCCCGCAGTTCCCGCGACACCCGGTACTCCGCGTAGGCCGCCGAACCGAAGTCGACGACGAGACCGAGAGCCACGAGGACGACGATTCCGATGATGAGTTTCCGCACGGCCCCATTGTGACGGACGCCGGTCGGGGGAGTGTCGGTGCGACCTCCGCGCCCGTTGCCGGGGGGTTCGGTGCAACGAACGCCGACGACGGCGCGCTACTCTGTCACCGACAAAAGTGTCGATACCTTCAGTGTCGATCTACCTGGACCGGCGGATGAACCATCCGTCGGCCGGCCGGGTACGACGGCGACGAGATGGGAGGCTGTGTGGAGCTACTGCTTCTTACCTCCGACCCCAACCCCGAGGCAGTGCTGCCTGCCCTCGCCCTGCTGGCGCATTCGGTGCGGCCTGCCCCGACGGAGGTGTCCTCTCTCCTGGAAGCGAGCTCCGCCGACATCGCCCTGGTGGATGCGCGCACCGATCTCGCGGCGGCTCGCGGCCTCTGCCGGCTGCTGGGCAGCACGGGTTCCGCGGTTCCCGTGGTGGCGGTCCTCACCGAGGGCGGTCTGGTGGCGGTCAATTCCGACTGGGGCCTCGACGACATCCTGCTCCCGGGCACCGGCCCGGCCGAGGTGGACGCCCGTCTCCGACTGCTGGTCGGACGCTCCGGCGGGGTCGCCAGTCCGGAGGCCTCCGGCAAGATCACGCTGGGCGAACTGGTCATCGACGAGGGCACGTACACGGCGCGTCTGCGCGGACGCCCACTCGACCTCACCTACAAGGAGTTCGAACTCCTCAAATACCTGGCACAGCACGCGGGTCGCGTCTTCACCCGCGCGCAGTTGCTGCAGGAGGTCTGGGGATACGACTTCTTCGGTGGTACGCGCACCGTCGACGTTCACGTGCGTCGTCTGCGTGCCAAGCTGGGCAGCGAGTACGAATCCTTGATCGGTACAGTCCGCAATGTCGGCTACAAGGCCGTCCGTCCCACCCGCAGCAAGTCGGGTGCGCCGGTGCCGCCCGTCGACGACCTCGACGCCGACGATGCGGACTTCGAATCCGCGGAAGGGCCGGCGATCCAGTGAGTGATCCGGTGCAGTCCTGGACTGATCGACTCGACGGCAAGCAGGCCGCGGACGTGTCCGCTCTACTCGAACGCGCGGCGGCAGCGGACGGAACCGCGCCGGTGTCGGAGCAGGGCGTGCACGCCGTGTCCGGCGCCGGTAGCGCCGGTGTCCGTCATCTGGTGGAGACCGACGCCGATCGGATCGTCGGGTACGCGCAGCTGCAGCCGGGGCGCGGGGATCATCCCGCGATGGCTGAACTCGCCGTCGACCCCGAGGCGCGTGGCCGTGGGATCGGTGGCCGGCTGGTCACCGAGGTCCTGTCCGAGGGTGGTCCGGACGCCCGGGTGTGGGCGCACGGAAACCTGCCTGCGGCGCAGGCGGTAGCGCAGCGCCTCGGGTTGACCGGTGCGCGCGAACTTCTGCAGCTCCGGCGTCCGCTCGCCGATGTGGAACTCCCAGAACTTGTTGTGCCGGAAGATATTTCACTCCGCGAGTACCGCGGCGTCGAGGACGATCCCGAGCTGCTGCGGGTCAATGCCGCTGCCTTCGCCTGGCATCCCGAGCAGGGGTCGTGGACCGAACGTGAATTGGCCGAGCGTCGTTCGGAGGCCTGGTTCGATCCGTCCGGACTGTTCATGGCGTTCGCCGCTTCGGACGAGCAGAGACTGCTCGGATTCCACTGGACCAAGGTGCACCCGAAGCAGGGCGACGAGCCGGCCATCGGAGAGGTCTACGTGGTGGCGATCGGCCCCGACGCCCAGGGACGTGGTCTCGGCCGGTTGCTGACGCTCGCCGGACTGCACTACCTGCGTGACCGCGGGCTCGGTGCGGTGCTGCTCTACGTCGAAGGCGACAACGCGTCGGCGCTGCACACCTACGACCGGCTCGGGTTCGAGCGGTTCCATACCGACGTCGCGTACGCGCGCGCCTGAGGCGCTCCTCTACTTCCGCACCGGTTGTTCGTCTCGGAAATGTGGACAAATGCTCGGTCTGTTCACCTTCCGTTCACCGATCGTGGTCCAACTGGACATTAGCTACCCCTAGGTTTCTCCGTGGGCAGCGCCGTGTTGCCTGGTGCAGATTTCAACGAAGCGCACCTCATGTCGCCGCCCGATCGCGGGCGAGACGGTATTTCCGGAGGACTAGGTGAATCTCAAGCGCAATGGCGCCCTGCTCGGTGCAGTGGCCCTGGGTGCCATGACCTTGGCCGCGTGTGGCAGCGACAACAACGCGGCGTCGAGCGGCGTCGACGCATCGTCGTCCAACGCGACGTGCGAGGGCAAGGCCAACCTCTCCGCGGCCGGTTCCTCGGCCCAGAAGAACGCCATGGACCAGTTCGTCTCCACCTACATCTCCGTCTGCCAGGAAAAGGGTAAGACCGTCAACCTGGCGTACAACCCCAGCGGTTCCGGCGACGGACGGACCCAGTTCATCGCGGGCCAGATCGACTTCGCCGGCTCCGACTCGGCGATCAAGGCCGAGCAGGCCGAGCAGGCCAAGGCCCGGTGCGTCGGCGGCGAGGCCTGGAACCTGCCGCTGGTCTTCGGACCCGTTGCGATCGCCTACAACCTCGACGGCGTCGAGGACCTGGTGCTGAACGGCGAGGTGACCGCCAAGATCTTCAACGGCACCATCAAGAAGTGGAACGACCCGGCCATCGCCGCGCTCAACCCCGGCGCCACCCTCCCGGACCAGGACGTCACCGCCATCATCCGCTCGGATTCGTCGGGAACCACCGACAACTTCCAGCAGTACCTGACGGCGTCCTCCAACGGCGCCTGGACCACCGGTGCCGGTTCCGACTTCACCGGCGGAATCGGTGAGGGCGCCAAGGGTTCGGCCGGTGTCGCTCAGGCAGTGGCCTCCGCCCCGGGCTCGATCACCTACGTCGAGAAGTCCTACGCCGACCAGAACAAGCTTGCTACCGCACAGATCGACACCGGCTCCGGCCCCGTCGCGCTGTCCGACGAGTCGGCATCGAAGGCCATCGAGGGTGCGCAGTTCAAGGGTCAGGGTGTGGGCGATCTGACCCTCGACCTCGGCTCGATCTTCGGTACCAAGGAAGCGGGCGCGTACCCGCTGGTGCTCGCCACCTACGAGATCGTGTGCTCGAAGGGTTACGACGCCGACACGTCGGCCGCGGTCAAGTCGTTCCTGACCAGCGCTGCCAACGAGGGGCAGGGCAACCTGGCAGAGCAGGGTTACGTGCCGCTGCCGGACTCCATGAAGGAGAAGCTGAACGCATCGGTCGCCGCAATCGGCTGATCGCACCATTAATCGTTCGGACCCGCCCATGACTCGATATTCTGACCAGGAAAGATTGCGAGCGCAGATGAGTGAAGCGCACATCGAATCAGCACCTCGCGCCTCCGGCTCCGCTTCCGGCGGAGTCGGGGTGGGCGGTCCGAACGGCACCCCGGAGGCCGAGTTGAGTACCACCAAGGCCGAAATCCCGACTCCGACAGGTGCACCCCGCGGCAAGGCCGCCGCCAGGCCGGGGGACCGGATCTTCAAGTCGCTCGCGACCACCTCCGCCATCTTCATCTCCATCCTGATCGCCGCGATCGGCATCTTCCTGGTCTGGCGCGCAGTTCCCGCACTGAGCCGGAATCAGGTCAACTTCCTCACCAGCCGCGAGTGGGTCACCCAGAACATCAACGCCATGGCGTTCGGTGTCCTCGACCTCTTCCAGGTGACCGTCCTCGTCTCGCTGTTCGCTCTGATCCTCGCGATGCCCGTCGCCCTCGGCATCGCGATCTTCCTCACCGAGTACTCGCCGAACTGGCTCAAACGGCCACTGGCGTACGTGATCGACCTGCTGGCCGCCGTGCCGTCGATCGTCTACGGCCTGTGGGGTCTGCTCGTGTTCGCTCCCGCGATCAAGCCGCTTGCCGTGTGGCTCAACGAAAAACTCGGCTGGTTCCCACTGTTCGCGACCGGAAGCGGTTCCATCACCGGCGGTGGCACCATCTTCACCGCAGGCATCGTCCTCGCCGTCATGATCCTTCCCGTCATCACCGCGGTCACCCGCGAGGTGTTCGTGCAGACACCGACGTCCCACATCGAGGCTGCGCTCGCACTGGGCGCCACCCGGTGGGAAGTGGTGCGAACCACGATCATTCCGTTCGGCAAGTCGGGCTACATCAGCGGATCGATGCTCGGCCTGGGTCGCGCCCTCGGCGAGACCATGGCGCTCTACCTGATCCTGCGCACCACGTCGCAGCCCTTCGGGTGGTCGCTGTTCGACGGCGGCGCCACCATCGCCTCGAAGATCGCTCTCGGCTACGCGGAGTTCAACAACAACATTCAGGCCGGCGCCTACATCGCCGCAGGTCTGGTGCTCTTCGTTCTCACCTTCGTCGTGAACGCCGCGGCCCGCGCCGTGATCGCAGGAAAGAAGGACTGACCCATGACCGCGACACTCGACAAGCCGGTCAAGGCCCCCACCTTCCAGGGGGTCGGTGTCCGCCGACGCATCATCGATCTGACCGCCACCGTCCTCGTGACGCTGGCAGTGCTCGTGGCGCTGGTCCCGCTGGTGTGGGTCCTGATCACCGCCGTCATCAAGGGAATCCCTGCCCTGACGTCGGCCACCTGGTTCACCCACTCGCTCAGCGGACTGACGTCCTCGGCGGCGGGCGGCGGCATCTATCACGCGCTGATCGGCACGATTCTGCAGGGAATCGTCTGCGCGGTGCTGTCCATTCCTCTCGGACTGTTCGTCGCGATCTATCTCGTCGAGTACGCCGACCGGAAGTCGCGGCTGGCGAAGCTGACCACGTTCATGGTCGACATCCTCAGCGGTGTCCCGTCGATCGTGGCCGCCCTGTTCATCTACGCCCTGTGGATCGCGACGTTCGGTTTCCCCAAGTCCGGCTTCGCGGTAGCACTCGCTCTGGTGCTGCTGATGGTCCCCGTCGTCGTCCGCAGCACGGAGGAGATGCTCCGCATCGTTCCGCAGGACCTGCGGGAGGCGTCGTACGCGCTGGGCGTTCCGAAGTGGAAGACGATCGCCAAGATCGTGCTGCCCACCGCACTGCCCGGCATCATCACGGGCGTCATGCTGGCGCTGGCCCGGGTGATGGGTGAGACTGCGCCGCTGCTGATCCTCGTGGGGTACGCACCCTTCATCAACTTCAACCTGTTCGGCGGCGAGATGGGCACGCTGCCCGGCGTCATGGTCGCCGAGATGAACAACCCGACCGATGCCGGTACGAACCGCATCTGGGGTGCGGCGCTGACGTTGATTCTCCTCATCGCCGTCCTCAACATCCTGGCCAAGGTCATCGGCCACTTCTCGCAGGTCCGCAGCAAGTGACACATACACTCGATTTCGAACACCAATCAGTAGGGAGCCGGTAATGGCCAAGCGTCTGGATCTCAAGGACGTCAACATCTACTACGGCAAATTCCACGCCGTCGCCGATGTCGGGCTGTCCGTCCCCCCGCGGAACGTGACCGCCTTCATCGGCCCCTCCGGCTGCGGCAAGTCGACGGTGCTGCGTTCGCTGAACCGCATGCACGAGGTGACTCCCGGTGCGCGCGTTGAGGGTTCGATCCTGCTCGACGGTGAGGACATCTACGGTTCCGGCATCGATCCGGTCGGCGTGCGCAAGACGATCGGCATGGTGTTCCAGCGTCCCAACCCATTCCCGACGATGTCCATCAAGGACAACGTGGTGGCCGGGCTGAAGCTGCAGGGCGAGCGCAACAAGAAGCGTCTCGACGAGGTGGCCGAGCGGTCGCTGCGCGGCGCCAACCTGTGGACCGAGGTCAAGGACCGTCTCGACAAGCCGGGCGGCGGACTGTCCGGCGGTCAGCAGCAGCGTCTGTGCATCGCCCGGGCCATCGCGGTCTCGCCCGACGTCCTGCTGATGGACGAGCCCTGCTCGGCGCTCGACCCCATCTCGACCCTCGCGATCGAGGACCTGATCACGGAGCTGAAGAAGGACTTCACGATCGTGATCGTCACCCACAACATGCAGCAGGCGGCGCGTGTGAGTGACCAGACCGCGTTCTTCAACCTCGAGGCCACCGGCAAGCCGGGCCGTCTCGTCGAGATCGACGACACCGAGAAGATCTTCTCCAACCCGACGCAGAAGGCCACCGAGGACTACATCTCGGGCCGCTTCGGATAGACCGAGCACACGAGGACGCCCCGACCGGAGATCCGGCCGGGGCGTTCTCGTGTCCGGGGACGGCGGCATCGGACGAACGGGACGCTCGTACGGTCAGACCGTACGAGCGTCCCGTTCGCGCGAAAAGTGTTGGCGGAGTTCTACAGTTCCGGGTACGAGGTGAGGCTGTCGGCGTCGGCTACGGCGGTCTCGGTGTCGTCGGGCAGCTTGCCGGTGACGAGGAAGATCACTCGGCGGCCCACCTCGACTGCGTGGTCGGCGAAACGCTCGTAGAAGCGGCCGAGCAGGGTGACGTCGACCGCAGCGGCCACGCCGTGCTTCCACTCGCGGTCCATGAGCACGGTGAACAGGTGACGGTGCAGGTCGTCCATCGCCTCGTCCTCTTCACGCAAGCGGGCGGCCCTCTCGGGGTCACGCGTCTCGAGAACCTCGCGGGCAGCGGCGCCGATGGAGACGGCGATGCGTCCCATCTCGGCGAAGTAACCGTTGACCTCTTCGGGAAGCACGTGGTTGGGATGTCGGCGGCGCGCGATCTTGGCGACGTGGAGAGCCAACGCACCCATGCGGTCGATGTCGGCGACGATCTGGATCCCGCTGACGACCGAGCGGAGGTCGCCGGCGACCGGTGCCTGCAGGGCGAGGAGGGCGAACGCCCGCTCCTCGCAGATGGTGCTGAGCTCGGTGATCTTGTCGTGCTCGCCGATCACCTGCTCGGCGAGGGAAAGATCTGCCTGGAGCAGCGACTGGGTGGCGCGCTCCATGGCGACCCCCGCAAGCCCCGCCATCTCACCGAGCAAGTCGGCAAGCTCGGTCATCTGTTCGTTGTAAGCCACGCGCATGAGTTCACAGCCTACGGTGCACGGGAAACCAAGTCACGATCACACGGTGAACGCGGGGTGAACGACGCAACCCGGCGGGCGCTCATTCGCAGGACGTGTCGCCTGCGTTCACAACCGCAAGGTCCGCGGGGATTTCCACGTCCTCGGGCTGGCCGATTCGCACGTCCGACATACTGAGCGGTGTGTCGATTGGGCTCGGTGTCTGGACGGTCCCGGAGAAGTTCGAACCGAGCGCGACCTCGACGACCGTCCCCAGTCCGGTGGTCGACTCGAGCACCGCACCCGGGAACGACGACGCCAGGGTCGCCGCCTCGGCTTCGTGGCCCGGCGAGAACCGGACGACGGTCTCGCCGCTGGTTCCCGTGTAGTTGCCGACGTTGTAGATCTGGAACCCCTCGGCGGCCAGCGAGTCGGCCACGGTCGCGGCCAGTCCCGACTCACCCGATGCGTTCGACACCTGCACGGTCACGCTGGACGGGTCGACGGCCTGGACCGACAGCGGCGCCGGCGCGGCCTGCGGTTCGGGGGCGGAGGGCAGGGGTTCCGCACGCTTCTCGCCGGGCAGCGCCTCGTCGTCGATGATGGCGCGGAAGATGGCCTTGATGTCGTCGGTGCGGGGAATCTCGTTACCCCACTCGGTGGTGCCTGCGGTGGGCACCGTCAGGAACGTGACCGCGCCCGCATCGACGTTCTGCAGTGAGCGTCCGAGCGTGACCAGCGACTTCGTGTCGATGTTCTCGACGAACGTGTCGCGGGTGAACGCGTTGATGAAGCCGTTCAGTTTGCCGGGATTGAGCAGCACCTGACTGGACAGGGCGCCCCGCAGCAGGGCGGACAGGAATCTCTGCTGACGGTTGATGCGGCCGTAGTCGCCGTTGCCCTCCGCCTCGACATGTCTGGCGCGGACGAAGTTCAGTGCGGTCTTGCCGTCGAGCATCTGAGTGCCCGCCTCCGGCAGAACGGTGCCGAGGACGCCGTCCTCGAGCGGCTGGGTGGTACAGACCTTGACCCCACCGATCTCGTTGACCATCGACTCGAAGCCGGCGAAGTCCATGCCGACGAAGTGGCCGATCTTCAGACCCGACATCTTCTGGATCACCTTCACCAGGCACTTCGGTCCGCCGAGCGCGTAGGTGGCGTTGAGTTTGTCGCCGTCGGCGGCGGGGAAGGTCTCCTCGGTGTAGGTGCCGCTGGCGTTGTCCCAGCCCTGGCAGACGGGCCGCTCGACGTCGAGGTCGCGGGGGAACGACACCGCGACCACCCGGCTTCGGTCGGCGGGGATGTTGACGAGCATCACCGTGTCGGCGCGGGATCCCTCGGCGTCGTCGATGGTTCCGGCACCCACTTCGCCGCTCGCGCCGGCGCGGGTGTCGCTGCCGACGATGAGATAGGTCTCGTCACCGGTCTGCCCGACGGCGTCGACGATGTCGGTCGACTCCGTGTCGAGTGCCGCGATCTGGTCGAACTTGCCTTCGGTGGAGCGGAGGTAACCCCAGACGATGCCGGTTCCGGCGAGTGCGACCACCGCCACGAGCGCGACGACGGCCCGTCCTGCTGCACGCAGACGCTTGCGTTTACGGGTCTTGTTGAGGGCCAGGCGGGTGGTGCCCGGGTTGCCGACCACCTGCGGTACCGCAGTGGTCTCGGCGGAATCCGCGACCCATTCGGGTTCGGGCGTGCTCTGCGGGGGTTCCGGATCCGGCGGCGGAGGCGCGGCAGGGGTCTCCCGCGGCGGAATCCCGGGAGGCGGCGGCTGCCGCTCGTCGATCGGGGGAATGATCTCCGTCTTGTCCGGATCGTCCGGCTCGCTCGGTTCTTCCCCGGAAACCTTCTTCACCAGGTCTGCGACGGAGAGCGCTTCGGTGGGTCCACCCGCGGCCCGGCGGCCGATCCGGCCACTGTCGTGGCGGGACGGTTCGGTGCGCTCTACCTGCGCACGGCGCTCGGGTGGCGCGGTCCGTTCGGGTGGCGCGGTCCGCTCGGGTGGTGGCTGCCGCGGCGGGAGTCGCCGCGGCCGTCCCGACTGGGCTTCTCGGTAGCTGGGATCCGCGAGAGGACGCTCCCAGGGGGCGCGGGATTCGGGAGTCGGTGAGTCCGAGCTGTGATCATCACCCACCGATGCAACCTGACCTCTCCGCCGACTCCGACCTCCGTCGGCCTCGACGGATTCCAGCCATAGTACTTATCGAACGTCGGGGCTCCACACATGTAGCGAGGTGACGCGCGTTCGTGCTGCTAACCACCAGAATGCATGAGGTCGGCGCCGGCGGGTACCAGGCAGTCGTCGGGGTCGTCGAGCCATCCCTCGGGGAGCGCGACCGTCCCGGGTGACCCCTGACGTCCCCGTGGTCCCTCGGCGTCCTTGGGGAACGGGATGGTCGGATCGAGCTGAACCAAGAGGTCGTCGAGTTCGGTGAGGGTGCTCACGAGGGCCATCGCGACCCGCAGTTCGGACCCGGCGGGGAAGCCCCGCAGGTACCAGGACACGTGCTTGCGCAGTTCACGGAGGCCCTTGTCCTCGCCGTGGTGATCGGCAAGGAGCTCCGCGTGCCGGCGGATGATCGTGGCCACCTCGCCGAGATTGGGCGGAGTGGGCTGCGGGTTTCCGTTCAGTGCGGCGCTCAGCTCCGCGAACAGCCATGGGCGCCCGAGGCATCCGCGCCCGACGACGACGCCGTCGCACCCTGTCTGTTCCATCATGCGGGCCGCGTCCTCGGCGGCGAAGATGTCGCCGTTCCCGAGTACGGGCACGTCCGTGACGTGTTCCTTGAGCCGGGCGATCTCGTTCCAATCGGCCGTGCCGGAGTACCGCTGCGAGGCGGTACGCGCGTGCAGTGCGACCGCGGCGGCGCCTTCGCCGGCGGCGATCCGGCCGGCGTCGAGATGCGTGTGGTGCTCGGCGTCGATGCCGACGCGGAACTTGACGGTCACCGGGACGTCGGTCCCCTCGGTCGCCTTCACGGCCGCCGCGACGATCCGGCCGAACAGGGTGCGCTTGTACGGCAGCGCCGCGCCACCACCCTTGCGGGTCACCTTGGGAACCGGGCAGCCGAAGTTCATGTCGATGTGGTCGGCCATGTTCTCGTCCACGATCATCTTGGCCGCGGCGTACGTGGTGTCGGGGTCGACGGTGTACAGCTGCAGCGACCGCGGGGTCTCGGTCGGGCCGAACGTCGTCATGTGCAGGGTCGCGGGCTGTCGTTCCACCAGCGCACGCGCGGTCACCATCTCACAGACGTACAGGCCGGACGTGCTGCCCGCGCGCTCCGTCTCGAGCTCACGACACAGCGTGCGGAACGCGACGTTGGTGATCCCGGCCATGGGGGCCAGAACCACCGGACTGCGCAGCTCGAGCGATCCGATACGAAGGGATGACATTGACGACCTCTGGGAAAGTGCTGGAACAAAAACTGTGCCCGGTACCGAATCCGGTACCGGGCACAGGATAACTGTTTACGTCACGAAGCCTTCTGCTCGCGCTTCTTGGCCTCGCGGGCCAGCATGCGGTCGCGCTGCTCCTCGAACTTGGTGGCCTGGCCCTCGAGGTTCTCGAGGAACTTGCCGAGGCTCTCGCGGACCTCTTCGCCGCGGGCGGTGAAATCGGTCCGCTCGAAGATGTTCCACTTGCGCAGGACGGGCATCAAGACCTCTTCGAGGTGCTGACGCAGGTCGTAGATGCCGTGCTTGGCCATGAGCACACCGTTGCGCCGGAAGTTCGGCATGCCGGCGCCCGGCATCTGGAAGTTCTGGACGATCATGTTGATGGCCTCGAGCGCCTGATCGGGCGCGAGGTCGAGGGCAGCACCGCACATGTTGCGGTAGAAGATCATGTGCAGGTTCTCGTCGGCGGCGATGCGCTGCAGCATCTTGTCGGCGATCGGGTCCTTGCACGCCTTACCGGTGTTGCGGTGGCTGACGCGGGTGGCGAGTTCCTGGAACGTCACGTACGCGACGGAGTGGAGGAAGCCGGCGTCGACGTCGGCGGGGGAGGCGAAGCCGTTCGTCATGTGCTCCATGCGGAAACGCTCGAGCTGGACGGGGTCGACGGCGCGGGTCACGACGAGGTAATCGCGCATCACGATGCCGTGACGGTTCTCCTCGGCGGTCCAGCGACCGACCCACGTTCCCCACGCGCCGTCCTGCGAGAAGTTCTCGGCGATCTCGCGGTGGTACGACGGCAGGTTGTCCTCGGTGAGGAGGTTCGTGATCATCGCAGCCTTGGCGACCTCGTCGAGCTGCGACTGCTCGGGATCCCAGTCGATGCCGCCCATCGCGGCGAAGTTGCGTCCTTCGTCCCACGGAACGTAGTCGTGGGGATGCCATTCCTTGGCCATGGAGATGTGGCGGTTGACGTTCTCTTCTGCAACCGGCGACAACTCCTGCAGCAGTTCGAGTTGGGTCAGATCCCTCGCCATGTGTAATGCCTCCAGTAGCTCAATTTGACTTTGTTCAGCCTACGGCACCGTAAGTAGGTTGGTAAACGCCGTCGGCGGCCCGGGAACCGTCCAAGTTACCGATCCGTAATGGATCTTCCGGGATGTGTCGCCGCCACGCGGCGAACCGTTACATGACAGTGTACTGATGAGCGTGCGTACGCGGTGACCAGCGTAATCATCGCAGGGAGAGATCATCACAGCGACGCGCGGACAGTTGTGGACGATTACAGATTTGTCGGTCTCCACAGATTCCCTGTCGTAACTCGAGCCGTGTCGGCGGTTGCGCGGAACCCGTTCGTCCGGGTTGTCGGTCTCCTGGGAATTCGATCCACCCCAGGTGTGAATATCGCCACCCGGGCCCAGTCCGCCGCCCGCACCCTTTCCGAGCAGGCCACCCAGGACCCCGTCGAGCCCGCCGACGAGCCTCGGCAGCGCCGACTTCACCGCGGTCTCGGCGGCGGGAAATCCCGCGTATGTCCGTTATGCCGGTTGCGGTCGGTCTGGGCGCTGCCGACAATCGTCACATGGGCAACAACATGAGCCGCCTGGAACAGATCGTCGCCGAGTTGCCCGAAGCCGTGCGCGTGGACGTCGCCCAATGGGATGGACACCCGACGTTCCGGGTGCGGGGGAAGAACTTCGTGTTCAGTGACGTGGAGGCCACCCGGTTGACGGTGAAGCTCACCGTCGACGAGGCCGAAGCGGTCGTCGCAACGGAACCAGGGGCCGAGCCCGCGGGATACGGTCTCGGTAGACACGGCTGGATCGCACTGGACGTCGCGGACGCGGACGAGCCTCGGTGGGAACAGCTGCGTGAGTGGATCAGGACGTCGTACACGCTCGTCGCCCCGAAGCGACTGGCCGAGCAGGTGCTGGACGAAGAACCGTTGCCGACGCAGGGAGACCAGTCATGACGACCGAGGACAGCGCATCCACTTCCACACCGGCGAAATCGGGCCTGCCTGCGTGGGCCAAGAAGGCCATCGGCATCGCAGTCCTCCTGGTGGTGCTGGTCATCGCCTACTTCATCCTCGCGGCCTACCTCCCGCGGGCGTGGGCCCAGAACGTGGGTGGACTGGCGAACGGCAGCTTCGGCGGCGGCATCCTGTGGGGACTGTTGTTCGGCACCCTGTGCACCCTCCTGCCGCTGCTGCTGGTCCGCGGAGCGTGGCGGCTGTTCCGCCGGCGCCGGTTCAAGCCGGTGCAGATCGTGTTGCTGATCCTCGGTGTCCTGGTGGTGCTGCCCAACCTGCTGACGCTCAGTGTGGTGCTCGGCGGCAACAGCGCAGCGCACGCGGGCGAACGGATCATGGACGTCGACGCGCCCGGATTCCGCGGCGCATCGCTCGCCGGCGCCATCATCGGAGTGGTGCTGTTCCTCGGCGTCGCCGGAGTCAGCTTCACGTACCGCAAGCGCGGCGAGGATCTCGCCGAGATGCGAAGAGATTCGAAAGCGAAGGACGGACAGGTGGGCGACGGGCCGCCGGTCGGACCGTCACCTGCCACGCCCTGAGCGAATTCACCACACGAGCACGGGCTTGATCACCGTGCCCGCGGCCTGATCGGCGACGGCGCGGTTGATGTCGTCGAATCGATACTCGGTGACGAGACGGTCGAACGGGAATTTCCCGTCCGCGTGCAGCGCCAGCAACTGCGGAATGAACTGCTGTACCGAAGAATCGCCCTCGACGCAGCCGCGGAGGGTCTTGCCGCTCAGCATCAGATCCTGAATGTTCACCACCACTTCGGGTGCGCCGAGGCCGACGACCACCGCGCTGCCCCGCGCGCGCAGGCACGACAATGCCTGGCCGATGACGGCGGGGATCCCCGTCGTGTCCAGGGCGTGGGTGGCGCCGCCGCCCGTCGCCGCACGGATCGATGCGACCGCGTCCTGTGACCCGGGATCGAGCGCGACCGCGCCGAACTCCTCCGCGAGCGCACGTCGCGCGGGTACCGGATCGACGGCGAGAAGCGTTGCGACGCCGGCTGATCGGGCCGCGAGCAGCGCGGCGAACCCGACACTGCCCGCGCCGAAGACGACCACACTCGAATCGCGGCCCGGCCGGAGCACGTTCAGTACCGCACCGGCACCCGTCTGGAACCCGCAGCCGAGCGGCGCCGCGGCGGCCAGGTCGACGGACTTGTCGACGACGACGACGTTGTCGGCGGTTGCGAGGACGTGCTCGGCGAAACTGGACTGGCCGAAGAACGCGGCGCGCACGGACTCGCCGTTCTGGGTGACGGTGGCCGAACCGTCCGCGCGTCGGCCCGAACTGTTCAGCCGGTGCGCGTCGACGCAGTACGCCGGACCCGCGCTTCGGCACTGGTCGCAATCGCCGCAGTGGCGGTAACTGAGAATCACGTGATCACCTGGCGCCACCCCGCTCACGCGTGACCCGACGTCGACGACGATCCCGGCACCTTCGTGCCCGAGGACGGCGGGGCCGGCGGCGCGGGGGAGGGCCGCCTTGGTGAAGAGGTCCGTGTGGCACAGGCCGGTGGCGACGATGCGCACCAGTACCTCGTCCGCGCGGGGCTCGTCGAGTTCGACCGTCTCCAGCGTGAACGGAGAATCGGGTCCGCGTGAGACCGCTGCTGTGACCTGCATTGGAGCTCAGTCTCTTTCGAGCAGGAAGTAGTAGTGCCGACCGTCGTCGAGGACCAGTGCGGACTTGCCGTTCATGATGCCCATGAGGGTGGAGTCGTCCACCTTCTTGAAGTGGTCGAAGATGGGTGCGCCGTCGTACACCATGGTCGCGGTGACCTCACCCCGGAACTCGATGTTCCACAGGCTGGCTTCGCCGTTGCCGCCCTTGATGTCGGAATAGAGGTTGCCGTCCACGTCCCGGCAGATCAACGGCTTCGCGTCCTCGAGGGAGTGGAACGTCTTTCCGTGCCAGCGGCTCGCGAACAGCTTCTCGTGGAGGCGGTGTCCGGTGGCGAAGTCGTCGCCCTTCCAGCTGCCGAGGATGTCTTCGGCCCTGACGGTGTCGAGCGCCGCCCACACGGCGTCGAGTTCGTCGGGCGAGACGCCGCTCTCGCGCCCCCGGAGCTCGTGGAACGTGCTGCGGGCCTGATCGATGTCCATGAAAACGGTCCTTGGGGTGAGGGGCGCGAGGTTTACGAACCAAACTGTTCGTCAACTGCGCACGCTACGCCGAACCAGATGGTTCGGCAACGGGCAATTTAGGATGTCGGAATGCGAACAGCGGGAGAAGCCACGCGAGAACGGATCCTCGCCGCGGCCAAGGCGGAGTTCGCCCGCCACGGAGTCGCCGGAGCCCGGATCAACCGCATCGCGGAGGCGGCCCGGGCAAGCAAGGACCGTCTGTACGCGTACTTCGACAGCAAGGAAACGCTGTTCGACGCCGTCATCACGCAATGGATCGCCGAGACGACGGAACAGACGGCGTTGCGGGGCGACGATCTGCCGGGCTACGCGGGCCGGTTGTTCGACGACTACGTGGCGCACCCCGAGAACGCGAGGCTGCAGAAGTGGGCCGACCTGGAGGTGCGCGAGCAGATCGCCGACGATGCGCGGATCCTCACGCTGCGCCCCAAGATCGCCGAGATTCGGCGTGGGCAGCAGGAGGGGTTCGTCGATCCGTCGTGGAACGCGGGCGAGCTGCTGCTCGTGATCACCGACATCGCCTTGTCACTGGCCACCGCCCGCGGCGGCCGCAAGCAGGCGGGGGCAAAGTCGGGGGAGCGCACGGTGGCGCAGCGGCGGCAGGCCACTGTCGAGGCGGTTCGTCGTCTGATCGGGACGCCTGCGGCGGCGGAAGCGCCGGGCCGCGAATGAGTGCTCGTGCCCCTTACCCGGCATGGTGCCGAGTAAGGGGAGAGTGCCCCCAGTAGGGCTCGAACCTACGACCTGCGGATTAAAAGTCCGTAGCTCTACCAACTGAGCTATAGGGGCGCGGGGCCAGAGTCTAGTGCGCAGACCGTGACCGAGAAAACAGGACCCCCGGCACGGCGCGCCGCGCGGGGGGGGTGAAAAGGGTCGGCTCGGGTGCGCACCCCCTGCAGCGC
>NZ_JAAOQS010000310.1:0-617 GCF_011603105.1 Rhodococcus sp. A14
GCCACTCCCCAACCACCCGGAGATTCCCAGAGAAATTCTGTGCCGCCACGCCACCACGGCAGGGATCAGCCGGCCGCTGAGCCATTGCGTTCGAGCCTCTCGGCGATCCACACCTTGATCAGCGACTGCCGGGTAACCCCGAGACGAGTCGCCTCACGATCCAACTCCGCGACCATCCACGCCGGGAAGTCGACATTGACACGCCGCTGCTCCTCGCCCGGGCGCCGGGCCCTGGCCGTATCGAGCGCGAACGTCACGTCCTCGCCGGCATCAAAACGCTCGTCGAACTCGTCAGCCCTCATAAAGCGCCACCTCTCCCTCACGTGAGCGCCGAACTGCGATGATCCGGGTCCGGTCCGCACGATAGGTCACCACCGCGGACCACCATTTTCCGTCAATCACCCCGATCACCAGCCACCTGGAGCTCATCCGTAGTTCTCGCGGGCACCTCGAGCCGGTGAGGATCTCGCCACAGTGCCTGCGCCGACAGAAAATCGATGCCGTGCTCGGCCAGGTTCGCTTCGCTCTTGTTCGGATCGAACTCAAACCCAGACATGTATAGAAACTATTCCATTTTGGCTGGAGGAGTTCCCCGCTTTCCCACCCCAGCTCAGGCC
>NZ_JAAOQS010000311.1:0-616 GCF_011603105.1 Rhodococcus sp. A14
CGGCCTCGTGCCCGCCGGCCAGCAACGTCTCGTCCGAGAGGACCAGGTTCACCGCCACCGGGACACCCGACGCCACTGACGCTCCGGTGCCGCGCTCGAACAACAGATCCACCATCAGCTGATTGCGAGTCCGGCCACCACTGTCCCCGGTCGCGATCAGACTGTCCGCATCCCGGCCCAGGGTCGCCTGCAGACACACGGCCTGCTCGACCGGCATCAGCACGCTCAGATAGGCCATCGAATCCGGCGCCGGGCGTGTCGTGACCCGCCGCTCGGACACCGCCTTGCGATGCCGGGCCACGACCGCCGCGGCGTCGAGTTCGACCGCCAACGCCTTCGCCCGTGCGATCAGCCCGCGGTCACCGACCCCGTCGAGAATGGCTGGATCCGAGCACAACCGGCGGTCCACGATGCCCCGATCGGCCGCCGACAGGCACGCTGTTTCCCGCACCAACAGGGTGGCCCGCCATTCGTTCAACCGCCCGGTCCGCAACAGGGCCAGGGTGTGCGGCATCTCGTGCACCAGAGCCTGCGCAAAACCCAGATGTCGACCGCCGCGGTTCGGGGACTCTCTGCGCGCCAACGCAATCTGCGACGCGATACCCCGGTCCCACCC
>NZ_JAAOQS010000312.1:0-615 GCF_011603105.1 Rhodococcus sp. A14
CACAGCAGGGTGCGGGCCGCCTCCAGTTCGGTGCGCATGTCGGCGAGCTGGAACTGCAGTGCCTGCGAGTCGATCAGCGGCGACCCGAACGCCTTCCGGTCCGTCAGGTAGGCGACGGCCCGCTCCAACGCGGTCTGCGCGCCGCCCACCGAGCACGCCGCGATGTTGAGCCGGCCACCGTTCAGGCCGGCCATCGCGATCCGGAAACCACCACCCTCGGAACCGAGCAGATTCGCCGCCGGCACCCGCACGTCCTCGAAGATCACCTGCCGGGTGGGCTGGGCGTTCCAGCCCATCTTCACCTCGTTCGGCCCGAACGACAGACCCGGCGACCCCTTCGGGACGATGAACGCCGAAATCCCCCGCGGCCCGCTCTCCCCGGTGCGGGCCATCACCACGTACACATCCGAGGTGCCGGCACCGGAGATGAACTGCTTGACCCCGGTCAGCACGTAGTCGTCGCCGTCGCGGACCGCCCGGGTGCTCAGCGCCGCCGCATCCGAACCGGCACCCGGCTCGGTCAGGCAATAACTGCCCAGCTGATCCATCGAACACAGCCCCGGCACCCACGCGCGGCGCTGCTCCTCGGTGCCGAACCGGTCGATCATCCAGGTG
>NZ_JAAOQS010000313.1:0-599 GCF_011603105.1 Rhodococcus sp. A14
GCCGAGGGTGGTGTACGAGCCGGGGACCCACTGGCGGATCTGGTCGGCGACCGCACGCATCCAGTCCGAGGCCGCCACGAACGGGCCGGCGGCGTCGGACAGGGCCTGCGTGACGTACGGCAGCGGGGCGTCGGTGCCGGGGTCGCGCAGGGCCTGGCGCTCCGATTCGATGCCGTCGCGGCGCAGTTCACCCCAGGAGGTAACCGACCACACGTCGGCGGCCACACCCCACTCGTCGGCGAGCAGCTGCTGGGCCCGCAGCCCCTCGGGCATGGTGACACCGGAGACCAGGATCTGCGCCTTCGGGCCCGATGCCTGCGACTTTTTGAACAGGTACATGCCCTTGAGCAGGCCCTCGACGTTGAGGTCGGCGGGTTCGGCGGGCTGGGAGTAGGGCTCGTTGTAGAGGGTGATGTAGTAGAAGATGTCCTCGCCACCGAACCCGTCCACGCCGTCGGTGCCGCCGTACATCCGGCGCAGCCCGTCCTTGACGATGTGCGCGATCTCGTAGGAGAACGCCGGGTCGTAGGCGACGGCGGCCGGGTTGGTCGAGGCCAGCAGCAGCGAGTGCCCGTCGGCGTGCTGGAGGCCTTCGCCGG
>NZ_JAAOQS010000314.1:0-591 GCF_011603105.1 Rhodococcus sp. A14
GGGTGGGGCAGCCAGGGGCCTGTACCGCCCTGGGTTTGTTACTTGCGGTACCAGGCGGCGAGCTTGTCGAACTCCTCGGCCACGAGGGCGGAGCGACCGGCCAGGAACGGGTAGACGTGCTGCTGGCCCTCGCCGATGGACAGGGTGACATCCACACCGGCCGCCGTGGCGCGCTCCTCTAGCCGCGTCGCGTTGTCGAGGAGCGACTCGACGCTGCCGGCCGTGACATACAGCCGTGGGAAGCCGGTGAAGTCGGCGTGCAGCGGGTTGGCCAGCGGGGTCGTCGGGTCGATCGTGTCCCCGAGGACGCCGGCGATCATGCCTTCGAGCAGTTCCGGGGTGATCAGGGCGTCGGTGTCGTTGTTGGTGGCAAGCGTTTCGCCCGTGTTCTCCATGTCGAGCCACGGGGAGAAGGCGATGACCCCGCCGGGGCCCTGCTTGCCCTGTTCCTTCAGGGCCAGGGCGATGGCGATGGCGAGGTTGCCGCCCGCCGAATCGCCGATGGTTGTGATGTCCTGCGGGGCGATGCCGGATACGACGAGCGCATCGAAAGCGGCCACCCCGTCCTCTACCTGGGCCGGGTGCTGGAAC
>NZ_JAAOQS010000315.1:0-567 GCF_011603105.1 Rhodococcus sp. A14
CCCGGCCCCGCTGCTCCGCCGACGCATACATCGGGGTCTCCACGCCCGACGCCGCCCAGTCCAGCAGCCGGCACAACGCGGCCGCGTTGTAGCCGACGTGCGCCACCAGGTGTCGCCGCGACCACCCCGCCAACCCGGTCGGCTCGGACAGCTGCTCGTCGGACAGCTCGGCCAGGCGCTGCGCGAAGTACGCGGTACCGCGGCGCGCGATCAGCAACCGCTCGGACAAGTCGAGATCGTGGAAACCCACCGGGTGCACCCTTACTTGACGATTGTCGTGTTGCGGACGGTGCCCAGGCCCTCGATGGTGACCTCGACGGTCTGCCCGTCCTGAATGTAGAGCCCGGGCTTACGGGCGTGCCCCACCCCGCCCGGGGTGCCGGTGATCACCACGTCACCGGGCTGCAACGTCACGATGTGCGAGATGTACTCCACCAGCTTGGCCGGGGTGAACACCAGATCGTCGGTGGTGGTGGACTGCACCACCTGCCCTTCCAGTTTCGTCTCCAGTGTCCCGCCGAACGTGTACGAGTCGGTGGTCGTCAGGAACGGCCCGAAACCGCTGGT
>NZ_JAAOQS010000316.1:0-563 GCF_011603105.1 Rhodococcus sp. A14
GGCTACGTCGACGCCGTCATCCCCCCGTCCCACACCCGCGGACAGATCGTGGCCGCCCTGCGCCTACTCGAACGCAAAATGGTCACCCTCCCGCCCAAGAAGCATGGGAACATCCCCCTATGACCGCGGCGGAATTGGTTGTCGACGAGGTGCTCGACGAGCTGGGCGCCGGCATCGCCGAAGAGCCGCCGGCGGCGCCGGCCGTGACGTTCACGGGCAACCCGAGCGACACGGACATCGCCGCGGTGCTCGCAGTGTTCGCTGCGATCGCCTCGTCCGGTTCCGCGGCGGAAGCGCCCGCGGTCGATAACGATTCGTGGGGCACTCCCGCCCTCATTCTGCGTCGGCAAGTAGCCGCCGCTGCCGTCCTGGTCAACGCAGGCTACTGAAACTGTAGAAAAGGGAAGACATTTCGATGAGTAGTGCACGTATTTCCAAGGTGCTCGTCGCGAACCGCGGTGAGATTGCAGTGCGGGTGATCCGGGCCGCAGCCGATGCCGGCCTGGCCAGCGTCGCCGTCTACGCCGAACCCGACGCCGACGCCCCGTTCGTGCGCCTGGCCG
>NZ_JAAOQS010000317.1:0-534 GCF_011603105.1 Rhodococcus sp. A14
CGGTGGCCTAACCCCTTGTGGGAGGGAGCCGTCGAAGGTGGGATCGGCGATTGGGACGAAGTCGTAACAAGGTAGCCGTACCGGAAGGTGCGGCTGGATCACCTCCTTTCTAAGGAGCACATCTCCAATGTTGTTGTCACACAGGTGTACAGCGGCTTGGCAGAGACCGTTTAGTCCTCATCAGTAGGGCTGCGGACGCTCATGGGTGGAACACTGACAACCATTCTTTTCATTACTGCCGGCCCGAGTGCCGGTGGGAGAAGAGTTATATCGATGCACTGTTGGGTCCTGAGAGAACACGTGAGTGTTTCCTCTACAGGAAAGTGACGACAAACAAGCACTGCAGGTCAAACCGCAGGAGGGTGTGCCCGTGAGGGTGTGCTTTTCTGGTCTGGTGTCTGCGCGGGTGGTTGGTTGTGTGTTGTTTGAGAACTGCACAGTGGACGCGAGCATCTTTGTTGTAAGTAATGAAGAGCGTACGGTGGATGCCTTGGCACCAGGAGCCGATGAAGGACGTAGGAGGCTGCGATAAGC
>NZ_JAAOQS010000318.1:0-528 GCF_011603105.1 Rhodococcus sp. A14
CTCGCAACCGCCCAGGGCGGCACCCTGGCTGGTGCACCCATCGAGCAGGTGCGCCTAGCCCTGAAGGCCGACCCGGACGAGCCCAAAGCGCTGGCCCTGGCCGCTTCCGCCGCCGTCGAACGAGGTGACGTGAGCGATGCCATCGCCCACTGGGAGCGCCTCTACCAGTTGCTGCCGCCCGAATCTGCCGGTGCCAAGCAGATCGCCACCAACCTGGCTGCCGCGCGCGCCGATCAGCAAAAAGCACCCCGCGTCAAGTGACGCGTGCGCTGCTTCGAATTTGACCGCAAGACCCGGAGTGTCCCGCCAGGGGGCCACACCTACAGTACAGTCATCCCAGTCCATTGGATGACGTCATGCAATCCTCCGCCCGCCCCGTACCGGACACCACCCTCGTCGAACACGACCCGCGCTGGACTCGCGTGCTGGCGCGCGATCCCTCTGCCGACGGGCAATTCGTCTATGCCGTGAAGACCACCGGCGTGTATTGCCAGCCGAGCAGCCCGTCGCGCCTGCCGCGTCCCGAAA
>NZ_JAAOQS010000319.1:0-519 GCF_011603105.1 Rhodococcus sp. A14
CGGTGGCCTAACCCCTTGTGGGAGGGAGCCGTCGAAGGTGGGATCGGCGATTGGGACGAAGTCGTAACAAGGTAGCCGTACCGGAAGGTGCGGCTGGATCACCTCCTTTCTAAGGAGCACATCTCCAGACGTGTACCACTGAACAGTCAGTGGATGATGTTCTGGCAGAGACCGTTTAGTCCTCATCAGTAGGGCTGCGGACGCTCATGGGTGGAACACTGACAAGCTTTCCCGCGTCACGGTTGATCTGATGATCGGCCGGCGGGTGATATATCGATGCACTGTTGGGTCCTGAGGGAACACGTGAGTGTTTTTTCTAGGCAAGAACTTACAAGTGATCATGGTGGTCATACCGGCCGGGTTTTTTCTGGTGTTCGGTGGCGACGAGGACATGGTTGGTTGTGTGTTGTTTGAGAACTGCACAGTGGACGCGAGCATCTTTGTTGTAAGTAATGAAGAGCGTACGGTGGATGCCTTGGCACCAGGAGCCGATGAAGGACGTAGGAGGCTGCGATAAGC
>NZ_JAAOQS010000031.1:0-79759 GCF_011603105.1 Rhodococcus sp. A14
CCGCCGTACCCGCCGCCGAACCCGCCGCCGCCGTACCCACCGGCGCTTGCCCGGACCCGTTCGTCGTAGTCCTCGGGCACACGCCGGAAGTCGTCACCGAATCGGTCGTAGCGTTTCCGGGTGTCCGGGTCGGACAACACCTGGTAGGCCTCGTTGGCCTCCTTGAACTTGTCCTCCGCAGTGGGGTCCTTGTTCACGTCGGGGTGGTACTTGCGGGCCAGCTTGCGGTAGGCCTGCTGGATTTCGTCGGTGCCGGCGCCCCGCGGGACCCCGAGCACTTCGTAGTAGTCACGCGCCATCGGTGCTCACCCCTCGGGGCGGCTGACGACCACCGCGGCGGGTCGCAGCTGCCGCCCGTTCTCTCCATAGCCCGGGCGCAAGACCTCGATCACGGTCCCGGAGGGAAGGTCGGGTTGGGCCACCACACTGACCACTTCGTGGAGCTCCGGGGAGAACGGCACACCGACCTCGTCGTGGCGCTCGAAGCCGAACCGTGACAGCACCTGCACCGCCTGATCCCGGATCGCCTTCACACCCTCGACGACGGTCTGAGGATCGCTGCCCGCATGGGCCAGCGCAAGCTCCAAATTGTCCAGTACCGGCAACCACGCCGCGGAAACCTTCGCCACCTCCGCGGCGCGTTCACGGTCCAGATCCTTGGCATACCGCTTGCGCAGGTTGTCCAGATCTGCGAGGGCCCTGCGCCAGCGGTCCTCGAGTTGAGCCAACTCGGCCCCCGTGTCGGTGCGATCGGGCGCCGTCTCGGTCTGATCCCCGTCGGTACCGTCGGTAGCCGGCTCGGTCGTCGAATGATCTGCAGACCTTTCCATCGTGTGCCTCAGCTTCGATCGAATTCGGCGTCGATCACGTCGTCGTCATCCGACGACGCAGCCTCTGCGTCGCCGGCCTGGTGTCCGTCGCCGCCGTCCTGGACCGGCGCGAGCCCGTAGAGCAACTGCTGGAGCTCCGAGGTGAGCGGCTCTACCTCCGCGGGTGAAGCACCGTCTTTCACGGCCTTCCTGGCGTCGGCGATCAGCATCTCGGCCCGCGCCTTGTCGTGCGGTGGCGCACTGTCACCGAGTTCGGCGAGTCGCCGTTCCACTTGATATGCAACCGAATCGAGCGCGTTGCGTGCGTCGACCGCCTTGCGCAGCGCCTCGTCCTCACCCCGATTCTGTTCGGCCTCGGCGAGCATGCGTTCGACCTCACTCTGGTCCAGGTTGCCCTGCTCACTGATCGTGATGCTCTGCTCCTTGCCGGTGTCCTTGTCGCGGGCGGTGACGTTGAGGATGCCGTTGGCGTCGATATCGAAAGTGACTTCGACTTGGGCCTCACCGCGTGGCGCGGGACGGATGTCTTCCAGCCTGAACCGGCCGAGCACCCGGTTGTCGGCGGCCCGTTCGCGTTCGCCCTGCAGCACCACGACGTCCACGGCGGACTGATTGTCTTCCGCCGTGGAGAACACTTCGCTGCGCCGGGCCGGGATCGTCGTGTTGCGCTCGATGATCTTGGTCATCACCCCGCCCTGCGTCTCGACGCCGAGGGACAGCGGTGTGACATCGAGTAACAGCACATCGGAGACCTCGCCCTTGAGCACGCCCGCCTGGACTGCGGCACCGAGCGCCACGACCTCGTCCGGGTTGACGCCCATGTGGGGGTCCTTACCGCCGGTGAGCCGGCGAACCAGCGCCTGCACCGCCGGAATACGTGTCGAACCACCGACCAGGATCACCTCGTCGATGTCGTTGGCGGTGACCTTGGCGTCACTCATCGCCTGCTTCACGGGGTCGAGGCAGCGTTCCACCAGATCCGCCGTCAGATCCTCGAACTTCGATCGCATGATCGTGGTGGTGAGGTGCTTGGGACCGTTCGCGTCTGCGGTGACGAAGGGCAAGTTGACCTGAGCCTGGGTGACCGAGGACAACTCGACCTTGGCTTTCTCCGCGGCCTCGAAGAGGCGCTGCAACGCCTGCGCATCCTTGCGCAGATCGATATTCTCCGCACGCTGGAATTCGTCGGCGAGGTAGTCCACCAGGCGTCGGTCGAAGTCGTCGCCGCCGAGGTGGGAGTCGCCGGCCGTGGAACGAACCTCGACCACTCCCTCGCCGACGTCGAGCAGGCTCACATCGAAGGTGCCGCCGCCGAGGTCGAAGACCAGTACGGTTTCGTGGGTCTGCTTGTCCATGCCGTACGCCAGTGCCGCAGCGGTCGGCTCGTTGATGATCCGCAAAACCTCGAGGCCTGCGATCCGGCCGGCGTCCTTGGTGGCGTTGCGCTGCGCGTCGTTGAAGTAGGCCGGAACGGTGATGACCGCTTCCTTGACCTTCTCACCGAGGAACTTGCTCGCGTCGTCGACGAGCTTGCGCAGCACGAGGGCACTGATCTCCTCCGGCGCGTACTTCTTTCCCCGCACGTCGAATCGGGCCTCACCGTTGTCACCTGGCACGACGTCGAAGCTGACCGCTTTTGCCTCCTCGGAGATCTCGTCGTAATGACGTCCGATGAAGCGTTTCGCCGAGTAGATCGTGCCCTTCGGATTCAAGATCGCCTGCCGTCGGGCAAGCTGACCCACCAGGCGCTCGCCGCTCTCGGTGAACGCCACCACCGACGGCGTCGTCCGCGCTCCCTCGACATTGGAGATCACCACCGGTTCGCCGCCCTGCCAGCTTGCGATGACCGAGTTGGTGGTGCCCAGGTCTATACCCACAGCGGTCGCCATGACTCATTCCTTTCGATCGGTCCGGCCGGTGAGCAGGCGGACGGCTTCGTCCGCGACCTCGACATCGGCGAGGACTTCGTAGTGACGTGGTTGTAATGACTGGATTGAGGTGAAGTCGCGCCGGCCGCCCTGCAGCGCATACATGAGCAGGCCGAGCAGTGCGCCGACAACGGCACCGAACACCAACCCGTAGAAGGCGAGCGCGAGGCCCGTGAGCAGCGGCTGGACCCAATCGAGTAACCCGAAGATCCAGCCGAACAGCGCACCCGTCAGCGCGCCCGCGGCGGCGCCGCGCAGAGCGGCCCAGCCGTAATTCAATCGGCCGAGGACCTGTTCGACCAGCTCGATATCGCGACCGACGATGGCGAGTTTGTCTACCGCGAAATGTTGGTCGGAGAGGTAGTCGACGGCGCTCTCGGCGTCGGCATAGGTGTTGAATGTCGCAATCACCTGGCGTGCAGGTGGGTGTGGACTTACGGCGGAGGTTCCGCCACTGGACTCTGACATCACGCCCCCTAGGCGTCGATGACTTGGATTCGCCGAGCCCGCGCGTACCAGTTCGGCGTTCGGTCGATCGGTCAACCGTTTGAGCTCACGGAAGCTCAACCGCCTGAGAGTTAGTTCCTCATCCGCCACTGGGCGTCATCAAGATTCGCCCTACGGGCGTCCACACAACGGGAAACAGTGGCGTCCACACCTCGCCCAGGGCATAGATGTCCGCCGGAACCCGCTCGAGGCGGCCGGTACGCGCACTCCGGGCATCAGCCACTACTCCGGGAATTCCATGAGTTGAACTCCCGATAGGAAATCTTCGCAGCCGAAGGAGGTGGGTGCCTAGGGCCCCGCAGGTCGAAAGCAGGAAGTCGATTCCACCCTGACAGTACAGTCGCGGGAGCGCTGGGAATAACAGCTACTTCATCCTCATGTAGAGGATCAGGCCGGCCCTCGGTGGTGGACCCTAATCCCCTGGTGCAGAATCGAACCAGTGACGAAATCTACTTTCCAGCTGTTGGATCAGCCCATCCGGTGGAGTCCACTAAACGCTGATTTCACTGTACGGCAACCGAATCGGGCGGAAACCGGGGAGCTGGTTTGAAAGTGAAAGTAGTACAACAGTATACGACTCGTCGCCGTAGCAGTTGAGACACGCGCACTGTGATCGTCGATGTAGATTCTCCATGGGTATGTGACGCGGGTCGGGAGTCGCCGACCACGGGAGCAAGCAGGAGTATGTTGATCGGGTGGGCCCACTCGCAGTAGGTGCATGCAGGAGACCGATGTCGTACGGGACCGGTCGCTGATGCGCGCGCCGTCGACCGTACGTTCCTCGATCTGGGTGCCGCTGGTCGCGATCGTGGTCCTCCTCCTCGCAGGATGCGGCGCCTCGGCTCCCACCACCTCGACGCCCTCAGCGGGGTCTGCCGTAGACCTGCCGGCACTGGTCCGGCAGGTGGAGGCCTCGGTCGTCACCGTGCTCACCGAGTCCGGCGTGGGCAGCGGCATCGTCTACAAGACCGACGGCACCATCGTCACCAACGCCCACGTGGTCGAGGGTGCCCGGCAGGTGAGTGTGGCCTTCGCGGACGGGCAACAGGTGTCCGCGAACGTGCGGGCCGTCGATCGCGTGACCGACGTCGCGGTCCTTCAAGCGGACCGCACGGATCTGACTGCGGCGACGTTCGAGACAGCGCTGCCAGAGGTTGGCGCGCTCGCCGTAGTCGTGGGTAGTCCGCTGGGGTTCGAGGCCACGGTCACCTCGGGCATCATCTCAGGATTGCACCGTCAGATCCCTGGGTCGGCCTCCACCGAGGCGCCGCTGGTCGACCTGATTCAGACCGACGCCGCGATCTCGCCGGGTAACTCCGGGGGTGCGCTGATCGACGGACAAGGGCGGGTCGTGGGGATGAGCCAGGCCTACATTCCCCCGTCGGCGGGTGCGGTGGCTCTGGGCTTCGCCATCCCCGCGGCGAATGTCGTCGACATCGCGGACCAGCTGCTAGCCTCGGGAACCGCCCAGCATGCGTACGTCGGCATTCAGCCCGGCACACTGACCCCGCAGATCGCCGAACAACTGGCGGTCGACCGCACCAGCGGTGTCGTCGTCCTCGAGGTCGTCCCGCTCGGTCCGGCAGCGACCGCGGGTATCCGGCCGGGCGATGTCATCACCGCGGTCAACGGCCACGACACCGAGTCGGCGGAGGACTTCATCGCGGCGATCCGTGCCGTCGACCCAGGCGATCGAGTCGAACTGACCGTGCTCCGCGGCGGCGAGACCCAGCAGATCTCGGTTACCGTGACAGACCGCCCCGCCGGCTGAACGACGATTCCAAGAGCGACCGAAACGCGCGTGGACGGAATCGGTGCTGCGGCCCGGCACGTTGCGTTGGCTAGCCGATTGTAGTCGTGTCGACGGTGCATCCTCGGCCGCTCATGGTGTCTACGGGACAGAGGCGGCGGAGATCCGCGGCGGCGCTGTAGTGGACTCGCACGCACTGGCTGGAGTTTGGGGGCAGACCGAGCGGGTACGCGAAGGCGGTGAACGAGCACCTGCAGGGAGTGCAATCCAGTGCGGCCGGTGAGCAGGTCTCGGTGCTGTTCATCGCGGATCCGGGCACGCCTGCGGCTCTCGCGGAACGTATCGCGGAGTACCTGCCGCAACGCCTGCAGAGCCGTGATCGCCCCGAGCGTCGGTGGACGACGTGCGTGCGCCGAAAACCGTACCTCCCCGACGAGCAAGCAGACTTCGCAGATGTCATCGACACAGTCGATCCGTCCTCCGAAGCGGAGGACATCGTCGTATACCTCACCGATCTACCACGCCGCGAGGACACCCTGCCGGTGGTGGCCGACGTCAGCGCCGACTACCTCTTCGCGCTCATCTCCGTCCCCGGGGTGGGCGGCGTCTACATCGAGCGCCGCGTCCGCACCGTCACCGAACTCGCGATCGCCTGCGTCCTCGGTGAACCGGAACTCATGCCCCCCGGCGCGGCGCGACGGTTCCGGTCCGCGCAGATCAAGGACGGTATCCGGTACTTCGCGCCCTCGGGGCTGCGGCGGCTGCGGCTGCTGTCGGGAATGGTGCGGGCCAACCGGCCGTGGCGACTGGTCACCGGACTGTCGAAGGTCCTCGTCGGCGCGTTCGCCACGGGTGCGATCGCACTGGCCACCGACACGATCTGGTTGTTCGCCGACACGATGGGTCCATGGCGTATGAGTGCGGCGACGATCCTGTCGATCGTAGCGATGATTCTCTGGCTGATCCTCGATCACGAACTGTGGGAGCGGCCGAAGTCGCCGACGGAACGCGATCGATCGGTGCTGTACAACACCGCGACCGTGGCCACCCTGGTCATCGGCGTCGTCATCCTCCACGTGGCCCTGTTCTGCCTGCTCCTGTTCACCACGTGCCTCGCTCTTCCCCCGGAACTGCTGTCCCCCGTTCTCGGGCGCGCGGTGAACTTCTCCGACTACCTCACGCTCACCTGGCTGCTGGCGTCCATCGCAACCATCGGTGGGGCCCTCGGGTCGGGTCTCGAGGACGACGCCGCCGTCAAGGAGGCGGCGTACGGGGTCCGGCAGCGGCAACGCATCGAGGAGACGTGACAACCGTCGAACGAGGCGCGATGATCGCGGCCCGCGAAGCGTACAACCCGGCGTCCAGTGAGCCTTGTGGTCAGCATCCGTCATGGGTGTGCAAGGCGGGAAGGCGTAGCGGGCTGCAGCAGGCTGGCAGCCCCGCCGAAGGCCAGCCCCCAAACGGCACTGAGGTACACCGCGGCACGGGATTGCGCGAGAAGGCCGAGGACGATCGTAGCTGCTCTGAGCAGGCTTGCCGATGACAATTTCCAAGGAGAATTTGGCCCCCGTGCAGGCTCTATCCGGTCACCTCGATGATTGGAACGACACGCTCGACGCCGAGTACCACGATTCCCCAGAGTTCTTCGACAGATTTGGCGCTATGGTCGACGTCCCCCGATCACGTGGGGCGCTCACCCCTATCGAACAAGCGCTGATTGGGGTCGCTGTCGTAGGCAACGCTGCCAGCACGAATTGGCCGCGACTGCGTGCATATGTGCGGGCGGCTCTCGACCTCGGCGCGAGTCGAGCCGAAGTCCGTGACGTATTGCAGCTGGTCAGCATCATGAGTATCCATGCGCTGTCGATCGGGGCGCCGGCCGTTGCAGAAGTTCTGTCCGAACGGGGGATTCGTCCTCCATTCGGGCTGAGCGACCGACAGCGGAACCTGCGTGCGGATTTCGAACAGAAGCGCGGGTACTGGCACAAGAGATGGGACGATGTCTTGGCGCTCGACCCGGACATGTTCGAGGCCTACATGAACTTCTCCACCGTCGGGGCCCAATTCGGTTCGCTGCCAGTGAAGTTGCGTGAATTGATCTACATTGCCAATTCTTGCGTGGTCACACACCTATACGTCCCAGGCGTGCAGATCCATACGCGGGCCGCGCTGGATGCAGGTGCCAGCGTGGAGGAGATCCTGTCGGCTATCGAGATAGCCACGTTCACCGGTGCGGATCCGTATTTCGAGACAATGACGCGCATACCCGAATTGTTCGAGTGACGGGGCGACCGCCCTTACAGTTTGATCACCGCACTCGCAGAGCAACGCGCTCAAGGATTTACACCACTCCCCGGGGCTCTATCTCTGAATCTCGTCGCCGACCAGGTTGTCGGCCAGTTCGGTGACCGCGGCGGTGGTGGCAGTCACGTCCCACACCCGGCTGACCCGCCGGCCTGCCCGGCCCGGCCGCGGCACTCGGGCACACACCGTGCCCGCCGCCTTGGCCACATCGATCGCAGCAACCCGATCGATCACCAACTCGTGATCGTCGTCGGGAATCTCTTCCGGTTCCGGCTTCACTTTGTTTGTCCTCCAGTCGCGTCGGCACTCTCCACGGGCGGGCCGCCTGGGGCCTCGGTCGAGGGAATCCGAAATTCTGACCGGCGTGCTCGAAGCAACAGTGCATGACCTTTCCAAGGTCGGGCCCCGGCCCCAGGCTTATTTACGGGCTTACACTCCCAAGAATACGTCGGCGTCGGCAGGCGACCCGACCCCATTTTCAGGCCTGCGAGGCGTCCCGGGAACGGAACTGGGTGCTCATTTGACTTGACGAATTGCGGGTTCCATGGAGTTCGTCCGCCGACTCCACGTTCTTAAAAGGTTGACGTCGTGCACTTTTCCGATGACCCACCAGAACTCGGGCCGTCGAGGGCCTGGAACAGCGCCGGGTGCCGTCCAGGCCGGGCGGCCGAACAGTTTGCAGATCTTCGCCCTTGGGGTGTGGCGGGGAACGCGAAATCCGAGGTTCGACGCCGAGGCCGGGCCTTGGTTTTCGGCCCAGAATGACCTCGGTATCCACGGTACCACCGTCCCACGGTTCGGCGAGCTCGGTCTCGAACTGGACGGCCGCGAGATCACGAAGGGGGTGACATCGCCCAGGCGGGGTGGCAGCGCGTTGCCTGTGCACCGCGGTCGTGGTAGCCGACCCAGCTGGAGATCGCAGGCCTTGAGATCACCCGGCCGGTGTTGCCGATCCACACTACTTGCGGGCGAGCGAATGACTTTCTGCCGACTTGCGATCGGGGTGATTGTCGCTTCGGACCCAGCGGCCGAGGAGGAAGACCGCAGCTCCGGCGACGAGCATTGGGACTGACATTGCGTAGAAGACTGCACTGGCAGACCAGCCCATGCCGAGTGCCGCTCCGACAGCGATCGGCCCGACGATGCCGCCGAGGCGGCCAACACCCAACGCCCATCCAACCCCGGTGGACCGCATCGATGTCGGATAGAACACCGCGGACAGCGCGATGAGGCTCTTCTGCCCACCGCTGATGCAGACCCCCGCAAAAAAATTGGCCGTCAATAGGACCCACAACGGCGCCGTAAAGGCGACACCGGTCAGCGCAACGAATGCGAATCCGACGACATAAACGGTTCCGAGGGTGACGTACGCGCCGAGTCGGTCCATACAGGGCCCGGTGACAAATGCAGCGGCGATGCCGCCGACAGTCGTGAGGGTGGTGGCGGTGACCACCGTACCCATGTCGTAGTCCAGGCTCGTCATGATCGACGGTAGCCAGCTCTGCAGCGCGTAGAACTCGCCGAGGTTGATGACGAAGACCAGCCACAGCAGCAGGGTTCCCAAGACCCGGTCACGGGTGAACAGGCTCCTCAGTGCAGTGCGTTGTCCGTCGGTCCGCTTCTCGGCCTCGTAGGTGATGTCGGGGCCGACGGCGAGGGCGGGATCAATTTTGCGGAAGATCGCCTGGATTCTGTTGGGCTCCGCGCCTCTGTTGATCATTGAGGTGAGTGAGTCCGGCAGGTAGCGCAGCAACGCCGGGAGCAGGAGCAGCGGTGCTACTGCGCCGACGACGAGTACCGACCGCCAGCCGAGGATCGGGATCAGCCAACCGGAGACCAGCCCTGCCGCGACGAATCCGAGGGAGAAGCCGCAATAGATCACCAGGACGAAGGTTGCCCGAAGACGCTTGGGGCTGAATTCGCCCGTCAGTGCGATGGCACTCGGCGCGGCGGCACCGAGCCCCATTCCGGTGATGAAGCGCAACGCCATCAGTTCGGTGACGTTCTGTGACCAGGCCGCCGCCAACGTGCCGAGGGCGAAGATGACCGTGCTCGTGAGGATCATCCGGCGGTGGCCGAACCGCTCGGACAGCGGCGAGAGCGCCAGATAGCCGACCATGAGACCGGCGAGAGCGGCGGAGAAGATGGGCCCGAGCACCTGTTTCGACAGGCCCCACTCCTCGGCGATGTGGGGCGCCATGTAGCTGATGCTCTGAGTGTCGAAGCCGTCGATGAACATGACCACCCCACACAAAGCGATCACGATGTACTGGTATCGACTCACTGGCCGCGAATCGATGAAATCCGGCATTTTCACGCGCGATGGTGCTAAGGACATGATTGCCTCACATTATCTGATGCCCGGTTTCCCGGATGATGTGGTCGTGGTAGCGGATCACGCGGTGACAACGGGCTCGCCCGACGGTACGAAGGCGTCGCAATAGAAATTGTCTGGCGCCAAACCGGCCTCGTGGACAAAATCCTCGCGTGCCGCCGAGGTCATTGCGGGGCTTCCGCATGCATAGACCTCGTGGTCGCTGAGGTTCGCGTAGTCCTCGAGCACCGCTCGATGAACGAGCCCGGTGCGTCCGGTCCAGTCCTCCGCGGGATGTGACAGGACGGGAGTGAATGAGACACGACCCGGATCCGAGGCCCACTTCTCGGGCAACTCGGGTAGGTAGATGTCGCCCTGTCCTCGTGCGCCCCAGTAGAGGTGCACGGACCGTTCTCCACCACGTTTGAGGTGGTCCTCGATGATCGATTTGACCGGGGCGAAGCCGGTGCCACTGGCGACGAAGATGACCGGCCTGTCCGAGTCGGGGTTCAGTGAGAACTCGCCGTAGGGCAGCTCGATCCTCAGTCTGGTTCCCTTTTCGAGCCCGCCGAGCACCTCATCGGAGAAGCGTCCACCCTGCACCCGACGAATGTGAAGCTGCACTCCGTCGTTCTCATGCGGCGGATTCGCCATCGAATAATTCCGGCTGTCACCGTCGTCGAGAAAGACTTTCAGGTACTGCCCGGCAGCGAACTTCGCACGCACCCCGGTGGGGAGACGCAGCTGCACCACCGTGACATCGGGCGACGGACGGGTGATCCGATGGACCTTAGCGGTCAGGGTCTTGCGTATCACCCTGTCCTGCTTGGTGATCCGCTTGGGCGTGATCGAGGTGTCGGTGCTCGGCCGGGCCTGGCAGAACAGCACTCCGCTCTGAGGGCCTTGCGACATCCCCCAGCCGCGCACATCGAGGCAGCCGGCATCGAGTGCGCCTTCGCAACTCGAGCACACGCCTTTGCGGCACGAGTACGGGATCGCGTATCCGGAACGTTCCGCCGCGTCGAGCACGCTCTCATCGGGCTCGCACGGAAAGCTAATGTCCGTTCCGGTGACAGTTACTGTGTAGGTCATGAGGTAGCTCCAAAGGTGCCGGGTGCCGACATGTGGGTTTCGGCGGCGCCGACGAGTCGCAGCGCCCCGACTACCGCATCCGGGTCGGCTGTGCCCTTGCCGGCAATGTCGAACCCCGCGCCGTGGCCGACACTGGAGAACCGCACTCCGGCGCCGATCGTCATCGCGGCTGCGCTGCGCCCAGCGAGGAGTTTGACGGGAATATGGCCCTGATCGTGGTACATGGCGACGAACGCGTCGAAGCCTGGGTCTGCCAGCATGAGGTCGGCCCCGACCGGTCCCGAGGCGTCAATCCCTGCGGCGCGCAGCCGCTCCACCGCTGGCGCTGTCACCCGCAGGTCCTCGTCACCGAACAAACCGCCCTCGCCGGCGTGTGGATTGATGCCGAAGACGCCGATGCGCGGGGACGGGATGCCCTGCGCCTGTAACGTCTCCACCGCGGCACGTGCCGCCCCGTGCACCAGCTCGGGCGTGAGGCGCCGAAGCGCATCCCGCAGCGATTCGTGCAACGTTGCGTGCACGATGCGCAAACCGGCACCGATCAACATCAAGAACACCTGATCGGGCCGCGCGCCGACGAGTTCGGCCAGCAAGCTCGGATATCCGTCGAAGGAGATGCCGGCGGCGTTGACCGCGGTTTCCGAGTGCGGGCATGCGACGATGCCGCAGGCTCCGCCGCCCTGCAGACATCGCACCGCCCGTTCCAGATACGCCACCGTCGCCTTCCCAGCCTCTGCTGTCACCCGGCCCGGTGCGAAAGCCCCAGCGGGCAGCGAGTGCACCGGAAGCAGGTCGACGACATCGGTCACGGGCGTGGCCAAGCCGTCGGCTGTCTCGCGGACCGTCATGCCTGCCCAGCGGGCGAGCGGCTCGACGACACATCGATCGCCCACCAGGACCGGATTGAATGCGGGATGCTCCTGCGCTGCCATGACGGCCTTCACCGCGAGCTCGGGGCCGATTCCATTCGGATCGCCGATCGTGAGCAAGACCCGCGGAGGGGACCCACTCATAGCGGGAGCGCCAACAGGGTATCGATGTTGGTGCTGTCGCACACCACGACTCGTTCGGCAATCTTCAACTGATCGTCCACGTCGACGTAGCGGTCGACATACCGCCCGCTGGCGAAGATGTCGGATTGGCCGTCACGCATCACCCGTACCACCAGGAAGCTGGTCTCGGCATGGATACCGTCACCGTTCTCTTCCAGGACTGAGGGCTGGCCCAGGATGTGACGGTAGGTGTGTTGCTCGTAGATGTTGGCTTCACGCAGCGCCGATACGCGGTCGACCAGCATCCGGCGAGTGTTGGCCCACACCAGTCCGGCGGGCAGGCCTTCGCTGTAGTTCTGTGCGGTGGTGATCCGGTACATGCAGTTTTCGACGAAGAAGTCCGGCCACTGCTCGAGCGGCCCCTCGTCGATGCAGCGGGAGTAGTCGGCCTGCACACGGCCGATTCGCTGGAAGTCGTTCACGCTCATGCCTCTTCCTGTCGGTTCATCGCGGCCCGGTATGCCTTCCAGAAGCCGCGGACCGATGCTTCGGTGACACGGCTTTCGCTGGATTCGGCGAGACAGCCTCCCATTTCGAGCACGGCGGACTGGCGTGCCGCACCTGTGATTCCGCGTTGCACGAAGCCTCCGACGCAGCCGTCCTCCATCGAGATGTAGCCTGCGGGGCCCACGAGGTTGGCCTGCTTGAGTCGTACTTCCCGCTGCTCGGGAGTGTCTTCTTCGAAGCCGAGGTACGTCCAGTTCAGCCGTGTTCGTTCGACCCCGGTCGGCAGGATCTGGCGCACAGCCACGGAGTTCTGGATCTGCTGCAGCACGAAGCCCGGGAAGACGGAGAGGATCTGCAGCGTCGTATCGTCACCGACCTCGCTGAACCCCTCGAGCAACGTTGGATCGGCCAGTTTGTAGGCGCTTTCGGACCGGATGTTCTGATCCGAGTACGCGACGTCCTTCTCGGCGTCTCGGTCGATCGCCGAGTAACTGACGTGGTGGCCGCCGCTCTCGTCGACGATGATCCCACCGCGCTGCGACAGTCGGTTGAGCTCGAAGGTCGTGAAGAACAGGTGCAGGATGCTGGCGTGGTAGGAGTCCTTGACGTTCTCTACGTACAGCTTCCAGTTATTGGGAAGGATCTGTGTGAAGCGTCCGATGATCTCGGGGGTGCGTCCACCGAGGACACGGGCGATCCGACTCGTGATCTCTTCGCCGAGATAGTCTTCGATGTCGGGCACGTCATCGGAAAAACTCCCGAAGACCAGACCGTAGAGGACGGCGATGCGCATCTTGCGCGGTCCGTGGTCCTCCATACAGAACGAATCAGGCATTCCCCCTTCGCCCTTGACCCCATCTTTGAACGCAACGCCGGTCAGATCGCCCTGCAGGTTGTAGCTCCACGCGTGGTAGACGCACGTAAAGTCCTTCGTGTTTCCGCGGTCGTCCAGCGCCAGCAGGGCGCCGCGATGGGCGCACCGGTTCTCGAAGCCGTAGAGCTCACCGTCGCGATCACGCGCCACGATCACCGGCGTCTCGCCGACGAAGGTGGAGCAGTAGTCTCCCGGGCCGGCTACCTCCGCCTCCAGGCACAGGTAGCTCCAATACGGGCCATGGAACAACTTGGTCTGCTCGGCTGCGTAGATGTCCTCGCCCTGGAACACCCGATACGGCACCCGGGTGAGGTCGTCAGTCCAATCCGCCGTGGTCTCGCGGACCGTGTGGACAACGCTGCTTTCCATAATTTCTCCTCAGTCTGGACAACCAGTCGGGACATCAGAGAACTCGCTCGCCGGGACTTGACAAGCCCCGTGGCTGTTCGTATAACGAACAAATGAGCAATTCTCGAACAATTAAGCCGGACGATAAGGGAAGTGTCAAGGGTGCTGCCCGCGCTCCCGAGGGAATGGCCGGACTGGCGAAGGGCCTGGCGGTCATCGAGGCCTTCGGCATCCGCCACCCGCAACTGACCGTCACCGACGCCGCTCAGCGGACGAACACCTCCCGCGCCGCGGCGCGCCGCTGCCTGCTCACTCTCGTCGAGCTCGGTTACCTGACCCACGACAACGGAAACTTCCGACCGACACCCAGGATGCTTCGGCTCGGCGGCGCCTATCTGGACACCGCGCCACTGCCGCAACTTGCCCAGCCGCAGTTGGCCGAGGCCCGCGATGCGCTGGGCGAGTCGGTGTCGCTCGCGGTTCTCGAAGACGGGTGGTCCCTGTTCGTCGCCCGCGCCGAGGCCGCACGGATCGTCGCGACCGGAGTCCGGGTCGGCGCCAAACTGCCCGCCCACAGCTCCGCGACCGGTCGAGTACTGCTGGCCGGACTCCCCGATACGCAACTCGACGACTACCTCCGAGAATGCCACCCGCAGCCCCGCACACCCAAGACGCTGACCGATGTCGATGCCATCAGCGAGCGAATCCTGACGGCGAGGGAGAGCGGCGTGGCCTGCACCGACGAAGAAATCGAACTCGGCATGCTGTCGATAGCCGTACCGGTCCGGACTGCCCGGGGCGAAACCGTGGCGGCAATGAGTGTCAGTACGTCCACAGCCAGAACCACCCTGCACGACATCCGTGAGGCAGCCGTGCCCGTACTGAACAAATACGCAGCAAGACTCGGCCGGCTTCTGTGAGATCCCACCCAGACTGCAACTCACACCCCCCGCGTTACGGAGAAGCGTGCGACGCTCCCAGCGTGTCTGTGTCGACGCATGCGGGGCTCCCCTGCGGGAGGTGACTTCCGGTTGTGCTGGAGTCATTGTCTGTCGTGGCCGATGAGGTCATGAGGGCGGCGAAACCGACGCGGGCAATAGCGACGCGGCCATGAGCGCGCACAGGAGGGCCGAGCCTTTCAGGACCTGTGCGGGTACGGAGGCGACACGACGGAGCCGAGTGCGATGATCGACGGTGATCGGAACCGGGAGACCGAGCAGCGCCAGGACCCCACGTGCTTCGGATGTTCGCGGGACTTGCCGATCAGGTACATCGAGTCGGCCGACGCCATCAGGAACACCAAGGTCAGCCTTTCCGCCACCAGACCTCGGGGATGGAGCCGTGACCCGTTGGGTCTGGCTGGGAACGGGGTTGTGTCGCAGGGGTGGACTTCCGCTCAATCATCGTGAAAGCGCGAGGTTCTGCGCACCCACGGTGCAGTGTGGCATTTGGGGACACCCGCACACCGTCTCTCTGCAGACCAGAGTTAGCTTCTGTACAACAGTCACGTGATGTGCTTCACTTTCGGGGCCAGGTGTGACGGGACTACAGAAGGAATCGGGTCGATATGGGCAGTAGTTCGCTGAGTCGGCGGGATTTCATGAGAGTGACGGCGGCTCTGGGGGGTCTCCTTGCTGTGGGAGCCGGCGCAGGGTGTGCTACCCAGTCCCGAGGTAGGGACGGCGTCTACCGAGGTGACGTCGCCATCACGGGGTTGGCGAGCCTGATCCATTCGGCCCCGTTTCTGATCGCAGCGTCCGAGGGCTACTACGAAGAAGAGATGCTGGCGCTGGAGAACGTTCAGTTCCCGGGTGGGCTGGACACCGTGCGGGGAATCGGCTCCGGGATCGGATTCGGCACTTCGGCGACGATTCCGGTGTTCATCGCCGTGGAGCGCGGACTCGACGTCAAGGCGTTCGGGAACGTCTACACCGCGGCATCTGTGGACTTCATCGCCCCCGCTGACTCCCCGATCAACACGATCGAAGATGTTCGGGGCCGCACCATCGGTGTGAGCAGCCCGGGATCGAACTCGACCGACTTCGCCGAGAAGACGCTTCGATTGGCGGGTTTGACACCCGGCGTCGACGTCGAGTTGCTCAGCGTCGGATCCGCGAGCGATTCGTGGACCGTCGCCTCCCAGGGCGTTGTCGATGTCGCGTGGACTGCGTCCCCGCTGTCCGAGCGCATCATCGCCGAAACCGGCGCGAAGGTGATCTGGCGATCCCGGGACTACGTCCAGGACTGGTCGGACACCTGCCTATGTGCCACCACCCCGTTCATCGAAAAGAATCGGGACGTCTTGGCGGGGTGGATGCGTGCCGTGGGTCGCGGTATCGAGATGATCGATACGGATCTCGAGCGGGCGGCCGAAATCTATGGCCGCGCAATCAAGTACAAGCCCGAGATCGCCCTGGCGGCGTTGGAGAATTCGCGAGGTTTCTTCAGTCTCGACTTCGCGCGCCCGCAACTCGAAGCGGTCGTGGCCTCGGGCGTCGAGGCCGGACGACTCGGCGGCAAGGTCGATATTGACGCAGTTGTAGTCGAACTATAAGGCGGGAAGAGAACATGACCACTACACAAGTCGAATCGAAGAACGTCTCTTTCGACGGTATCGGTATGACTTTCGATTCCGACACCGGGCGGACCGAGGCCGTGCGTAACGTCACGGCATCGATCGCGGAGGGCCAGTTCGTATCGGTCATCGGTCCGAGTGGATGCGGAAAGAGCACCTTGCTGGACATGGCCTGTGGCTTACTTGTTCCCTCGCATGGACGGGTGACCATCGATGGGGAGATTGTCACAGGGCCCCGTAAGGACACCGCCATGGTGTTTCAGGAAGACTCGACCCTGCACTGGCGAAGTGTTCTCGACAATGTGGCTTTCGGGTTGGAAATCAAGCACGTCGACAAGGACGAGCGCCTGGAAAAAGCGCGTGCGATGATCGAACTGGTCGGCTTGAAGGGTTTCGAGAAGCACCGGCCCGGGCAGCTTTCCGGAGGTATGCGTCAACGCGTGGCGATCGCCCGTGCACTCGCCACGGATCCTCGAATTCTGCTGATGGACGAACCGTTCGGCGCTCTGGATCAGCAGACGCGACAGTTCATCGGGCGCGAGCTCTTGAAGATCTGGGAGCAGACCCACAATCGGGTACTCTTCGTTACCCACGACATCCAAGAGGCGATCTATCTGTCGGATCAGATCTGGGTGATGTCGGCACGTCCATCGGTGGTCCGAGAGGTGATCGACGTCGGGCTACCCCGTCCACGCCCGAGCGGCACACACGCCATGGCCAGATTCAAGGAACTCGAGGATCACCTGTGGTCGATCATCAAGGAAGAGGCCGCTAAGACACTGGGGCACGGGACGGATGCCACATGACTGTGACCTCGCCGCAGGCGGCCCTCCACGAAACGCCAAGGTCTGGATTCCGACGAGCGAAACATCGGGCACGCGTCGTACGTTGGACGATGCTGGTTGCTCTTGTGTTGTTGCTCGAGGCGGCAACGCGAACCGGCTGGATCGACCGCAATCAGATGGTCGCGCCGTCCGAGATACTCGCCCACGTCGCGGCAATCATCCCGAGCACCCACTTCGTCACCGATCTGACGCGGACGAGCGTGACCATACTTGCGGCGTTCGCACTGGGCGTGCTCGGCGGGGTGCCCCTGGGGGTATTGCTCTGGAGGGTCCGGGTCATCGGTCGAGTCCTCGAACCATTCATCGTCACCGGGTACGCGATGCCGACATTGCTGTTCTACCCGATTCTGGTCGCGGTGCTCGGACTCAACGCGGGACCAATCATCGTCATCGCGAGCACGATGGCCCTCATTCCAATAGCGCTGACCACGATGGTGGCGCTCGGAGACGTCAAACCGGTGCTGCACAAACTGGCGCGATCGGTCGATGCCTCGCGCCGGCAGCAATACTTCAAGGTGCTGTTCCCGGCCGCCACGCCGCTCATCTTTCCCGGGATCAAGCTCGGATTCATCTACGCAGTCATCGGCACCATCGCGATGGAGTTCATTCTGGCGTCGAAAGGCCTGGGGTTTCGTGCGGGCTTTATGTACCGCGAACTCTACGTCGCGGACATGTGGGCCTACATTGCCATTGTCGTGGTCTTCAGCATCGCAGTGAACAGTGCACTCGGCCTAGCTGAACGAGTCATTCGAAGGGACATGTTGTGAACGCCACCACGCTCAGCGCCGGAACCGAAGGCGAAGCAGGCAAACAGAATACGGAACAGCGGTTCCGCCTGTCACAGCGGTGGGCCGACAACCTCCTGCGAATACTCATCGTCATTGGGTTGATCGGTGTCTGGGCGCTTATTGCAGCGACCAGCGAACTTGTGCCGTCCCCGGGCGCGTCGATGTCGGCGGTATGGGGACTGTTCGCAGACGGTTCCATCTACAGGAATCTCAACGCCACGATGAGTGCTGTCGGACTCGGATTCGTCGTCGCAACAGCGGTGGGCTTCCCGACCGGATACATCATCGGGCGAAGCAAGTTTCTCGGTGATGTGTTCGATCCGATCATCGCGGGTGCCTTCGCCATACCACGCGTAATCTTCTTTCCGATCCTGCTGCAGATCTTCGGCCTGGGACTCGGAGCACAGTCGGCAATGGCCGCATTGGCCGCGGTGTTCCCCATCATCGTCTCGACGGCGGCGGGAGTACGCGCCATCAACCCCATCCTGCTCAAACTCGGCCGGGCCACCGGTGCAAGTCCGCTTCAGACAATGAGCAAAATCGTGGTGCCCGCGATGGCGCCCTCTCTCATGGTCGGTATCCGAATCGGCTTCAGCATTGCCTTCATCAATGTACTGATCGCCGAGTTCTTCGCCACCAGAGCAGGATTGGGGCAGATGGCGATGCTTGCGTACGGCAAGTTGGATCTACCGACGATGTACGGAGTGATCATGCTGCTGGTCTCGATGGCGCTGGTGGGCAACATCGCCCTGTGGGCCATCGAACGGAAGATCACCGACGCGGTCAACTGATCGCCGCACGCAACTATCCGAATCGGCAGTGGGCCTTTCCGGCCCATGCCCACACCCATTTTCCGGAGGACACTGATGAGCGCCTTGACTGCCGCAGCAGAGGAATACCAGCGGTTGCGCACCGAATTCCGGGAGAAAGGTCTGGGCGGCCGCATCGGCTTCGGCGTGCGGCCGGCAGTGGTGGTGGTCGACTTGATCACGGGCTTCACCGATCGCCGTTCGCCGCTCGCAGGTGACCTCGATACCCAAATCGACGCAACGAAGACTCTCCTCGCGCTCGCGCGAAAGGCGCAGGTGCCGATCATCTTCTCCACAGTGGCCTACGACGCGGAACTCCAAGAGGCCGGCGCCTGGATCGGCAAGATCCCCTCGAACAAGTATCTGGTCGAGGGCAGTCAATGGGTCGAGATCGACGAGCGGCTCGAACAACAGCCAGGTGAGACGACATTGGTGAAGAAGTACGCATCGTGCTTCTTCGGCACCGACCTGGCCGCTCGGTTGATCAGCCGCCGGATCGACACCGTGATCATCGTGGGCTGCACCACGAGCGGATGTGTTCGTGCCACCGCCGTAGACGCCTGCTCGTACGGGTTCCACACTATAGTGGTCGAGGACGCAGTGGGAGACCGGGCGGCACTACCGCACACTGCCAGCCTCTTCGATATCGACGCCAAATACGGTGACGTCGTCGGACTCGACGAGGCCAGCGCCTACCTCGAGAGCGTTCCGTCGTAGAACTGACGGTCGCACAGTGCCCGCGAGAACGAACCTCGACGGGTGGACCGGACACTCACCCGAGCGCTGCCGCTAGCTGATCAGCCGCGTCCGTCAGGGCGCGGCCGATGCTGCGTACCTGTGCCGGGCGCAGGCGGTGCTTGGGCGCTGAAACATTCATTGCCAGGCGCATGCCGGGGGCATTCGTCGGAACCGAGACAGCCACGGAAGCAACACCTTCCTCTGATTCCTCCCGGTTGACCGCGTACCCGTTCCTTCTGACCTCTTCCAGTTGGGCTTCGAGCTCGGTCCGCGTGTTGATGGACTGTGGAGTCACCTGTTCCAGTTCCTCGGTCGGGTACAGCTGATGCAGTTCGTCGAGGGAAAGTTCCGCCAGCATGGCCTTCCCGGTGGACGTGCAGTGCGCCGGCATGACCTTGCCCAACCGGGACGCAACCCGGACTGCAGATGGGCTCTCCAGGGCGGCGATGAAGCGCACGGTTCGACCGTCGAGTGCCCCGATATGGACAGTTTCACGCAGTTCCTCGCTGAGGGTGCGCAGGATCGGTGCCGCCGTCTGAGGAATGTCGAGCCTGGCAAAAATCGCAAACGCGACCCCCGTGAGCGCTGGGCCCGGACGATAGGCCTTGCTGGCCGGATCCTGCCGAATGAAGCCCCGGTACTGGAGCATCGCCAGAAGTCGGTGAGCCGTCGACGACGCAACTCCGAGGTACTGGCTCGCCTCGGTCAGCCGAATTTCGGGCTGTTCACCGAGCAGCAACAGCAGACGAAGTGCGTTGTCGACGGATTCGATCGGGTACTGCGGTGGTATCGCCTCCGGCGCCTGTTGCCGTGGACCGTGGTTCTGCATAGCAGAGAGCATACGTGTCAGGTCGGGTTTGCGGTCGACCTGACAGCAGGTGGAATGCGCGTACGCGCAGGGGGTTGACTCGTCGGGCTCAAGAGAGCAACATCTATCTAACAGAAGGCACTTCTGCATAGCAGAGAGACTGCCATCGTCGATCGAAGAGGAATGAACCTTGGAACCCCGGACGACCCACCACGTGCAAGCGATGGAAGACATTCGCCGCGGCATGATCCCGGCGCACATCTACAACGACAAAGAGATTTTCGAGCGTGAGAAGGCGACCGTCTTCAGTCGATCGTGGTTGTTCGTCGCGCACGAATCTGAGGTACCGCAGGCGGGGGACTACGTTGTCCGCCGGGTGCTCGAGGATTCATTCATCATCTCCCGCGACTCCAAGGGTGGGATTCGGGCGATGTTCAACATGTGTCTGCACCGCGGGATGCAGGTGTGTCGCGCGGAAATGGGAAACGCGTCGAACTTTCGCTGCCCCTATCACGGTTGGTCGTACCGAAACGACGGCCGCATCATCGGACTGCCGTTCCACGAGGAGGCGTACGGGGGCGAGGAGGGCTTCAAGAAGAAGGGCCAGACACTCCTCCCTGCACCCAATCTCGACAGCTACAACGGAATGATCTTCATCAATATGGATCCGAACGCCGAATCGCTGTCGGACTATCTGGGCGACTTCAAGTTCTACCTCGACTACTACACCAAGCAGAGCGAGTCGGGGCTCGAGGTACGAGGCCCGCAGCGTTGGAGGGTCAAAGCGAACTGGAAGATCGGAGCCGAGAATTTCGCGGGCGACATGTACCACACGCCGCAGACACACACCTCGGTCGTCGAGATCGGCCTGTTCCGCGAACCCAAAGCGGAGAAGCGCAAGGATGGAGCAACCTACTGGGCAGGACCAGGTGGGGGAACGACGTACAAGTTGCCCGACGGCACCTTCGACGAGCGCATGCAGTACGTGGGATACACCGCGGAGATGACCGACCGGGCCAAGGATGTGTGGTCGGACGAGCAGCAGCGAGTAATCGGCGCGGACGGCTTCATGATCTCGGCAGCATCGGTGTTTCCGAACCTGAGCTTCGTCCACAACTGGCCGAAGGTCGAGGACGGCGACGACGTCCTGCCGTTCATCTCCATTCGACTCTGGCAACCGATCAGTGAGAACGAGACCGAGGTGTTGTCCTTCTTCGCGGTCGACCGGAGCGCGCCGGAAGAATTCAAGAAGAAGTCGTACAAGGCATACCTGATGTGCTTCGGATCCACCGGCATGTTCGAACAGGACGATGTCGAGAACTGGGTATCGCTGACGAACACCTCCGCAGGATCGATGGCGCGGCGCCTGCTACTCAACAGTCGCATGGGTCTGCTCGAGGACGGGACACGCGTCTCCGAGGAGCTCACCGCCGACGAGTTCCACGGCCCCGGGACGGCGCAGGTCGGATACAACGAGGCCAATCAGCGCAAACTTCTCGAAATGTGGGCGGACTACCTCGAAAAGCCGGCACTGGAGGTGGGGCCGACATCGGTGGGAACCGACAATCCAGACGGTATCAGGCCGATGACTCCGACGAACGGCAGCTGCGACCACGCCGCCGGCACCCACAGCAAGGACGCGACTGTCAACGGGGCGGTGCTGGCATGACCACGTCTGTGCGAGCTACCAGTACCGGTTACAGCCGCGTAGGTGAAGGCTCGACCTATTCGGAGCAAGCCGTGCTGGGCGACCATGCATCGCGCGTCACGCGTACTGGAACTCCGCTGCGGTTCGACGATCGACGGCACCTGGACGCGCACCAATTCTTGATCGACGAGGCATATCTGCTCGACGCACAGGAATACGAAACCTGGCTTGACAACATCACCGACGATATCCACTACATCATGCCGGTTCGGGTAACCGCGGCGCTCAACTCGGGATTCGACACCTCGCCAGGAATGGCACATTTCGATGAGAACAAGTATTCGCTGAGCCGGCGGGTCGCGCGGTTCGTCACCGAGCACGCGTGGACCGAGGATCCCCCGTCACGACTGCGCCACTACATCACCAACATCCGGACCTTCCTCACCGACGCCGAGGACCACCTCGTCGTCGAAAGCGCCGAATTGCTGTTTCGCAGCAGAGGGGATGTCAATGAGTCGGCACTCGTCTCGTGTGGACGGGAGGATCTGCTGAGGCGCGTAGGTGACGAATGGAAGCTCGCACGACGCACCATCTTTGTCGACGAGTCCGTGATGCGGATGCAGAATCTCGCGGTGTTCCTATGAGCTTGCAGTGGGAAGGCGAGGAGCAGGACGCACGCGCCGCGCGCCGTGCCACAGACGAGTTCGCGCAGCTCTTGGCTGGTGCCGTCGGTGATCCGCTGACCATCGCCAACGAATTCGCCGAGGTCAGCGTGCACAAGGTGGCGACCCGCAACGGCGTACGGCTGCTGGTGCACGCCCCGAAGTCCGGGCAGTGGGTCTGTGTGGACCCGCTGGAACTCGAGGCGCTGACCTGGCAGAACCCGGCCACCTTCGCCGCGATGGTGGGAAACATGTTTGCTCCGTTGATCGCAGAGGGAGACAACGAATGACTGGCTGGCTCGACGGCAAGCGGGCACTTGTCGTTGGCGGGGGCTCGGGGATCGGGCGAGCAGTCGTCGATGCGTTCCTCGCCGAAGGCGCGTGCGTCGCGGTACTCGAGCGTGACCCGAACAAGTGTCGGGTGCTGCGCGAACACCTACCCCAGGTACCGGTCATCGAAGGTGACGCCACACGCGCGGCGGACAACGACGCTGCCGTCGCGGCTGCGGTCGCCGAGTTCGGAGGGCTCGACACACTGGTCAACTGTGTCGGGATCTTCGACTTCTACCAGGGCATAGAGGACATCCCCGCGGACACACTCGACGTGGCGTTCGACGAGATCTTCCGAACCAACGTGCTCAGCCACATGCACTCGGTCAAGGCCGCCGTACCGGAGCTGCGCAAGCACCGCGGATCGTCGATCGTGCTGGCGGAGTCTGCCTCGTCGTTCTATCCCGGACGAGGCGGAGTGCTCTACGTGTCTTCCAAATTTGCCGTACGCGGGCTGGTCACCACCCTGGCTTACGAGCTCGCCCCAAATATTCGCGTCAACGGAGTCGCCCCAGGCGGCACGTTGAACACCGACCTGCGCGGGTTGGCGAGCCTGGGACGCGACGCCGATCGACTCGACGACAATCCGAATCGTGCACGCGAGTTGGCGGCGCGGACACCGCTCAACGTGGCCCTCTCAGGTGAGGACCATGCGTGGAGCTTCGTCTTCTTCGCTTCCGACAGATCCCGAGGAATCACCGCAGGCGCGACGCATCCCGACGGCGGCTTCGGAATCGGAGCCCCCAAACCTTCGACCCGCTGATACGAGTTCGACCAGTTCGGAAAGAGAGGAAACCGCGATGGCTGTCGTCAAAGCGAATCTTGGTGCATGTCAGGGATATGCCAATTGCGTCGTCGCTGCCGACGACTACTTCGACATCGACGACGATGGTGTCGTCGAACTGTTGAGTGTGGAGGTCCCCGAATCGGAACGGGGACGCGTCGACAGTGCTGCCCGGTCCTGCCCGGTCTCCGCGCTCTGGATCGAAGACTGATGCCGGAATCGACCACGGTCATCGTCGGTGCATCGATCGGTGGTGTCCGAACTGCGCAGGCACTGCGGTCGGAAGGGTATCCGGGCGCCATCGTTCTCCTGGGTGCCGAAGGTGAACTGCCCTATGACAAGCCGCCGTTGTCGAAGTCGATCCTGGCAGGTGGCTCGACGATGGCCGAGATTACGTTGTTGACCACCGAACAGGCTCGGGAACTCGATCTCGAGCTTCGGTTGGGCCAACCAGCCGTAGGGCTGAGCACGGCAAACCGGTATGTCGAACTCGCAGACGGTACGAGGGTCGCGTTCGACAACCTGGTGCTCGCCACCGGCGCTCGCGCCCGGCCGTCACCGTGGGGAACGCCGAACGGCCTGCACGTGATACGAACAGCCGCGGACGCCCGCGCACTACGACGCCATTTCGGCACCACCGACCACCTCGTCATTATCGGCGGCGGCTTCATCGGCGCGGAGACCGCGGCAACCGCGGTCGAACTCGGGATGCGCGTGACGCTGGTGGATCCAGAACCCGTGCCCATGGCACGCGTGATGGGTGCGGAGATCGGCGAGCTGTTCATCGACCTCCATCGGCGTCGCGGCGTCGACACCAGATTCGGGGTCGGTGTCGAGTCCGTGCACGGTGAGCACGGGTCCTTCGCGATCGGCTTGTCCGACGGGTCGACGCTCGCCGCCGACACGGTGGTCGTCGGAATCGGGGCGATACCGAACGACGACTGGCTCGAGTCCTCCGGTCTGGAGGTGAGCAATGGTGTGGTGTGTGACGTGTACTGCCGTGCAATCGGTCACGACAACATCTACGCAGTCGGCGACGTGTGCCGGTTCGACAACACCCGACGCGGCGGTTCGACCCGGTTCGAGCACTGGACGAACGCGGTGGAGCAAGCTGTCGTGGTCGCCCGGAATATCGCTCGCCCGGACGAGAAGATGCGCCACGAACCGGTCGAATACGTCTGGAGTGATCAGTACGACTGGAAGATACAGACGGTCGGACTGGCGGGCTCGTCGACGCACACTGTCATCGGCGAGGTGACGAACAAGGCTAAGTTCGCGGTCTGCTACCCCGACGAGAAAGGCAGACTGACCGGGGTCGTCGTCGTCAATTGGCCGAAAGCGCTTGTCACCGCCCGCAAAGCGATCGCACTCGGGGTCGAATATGTCGAGTTTGCGGAACGTCTCGAGGCAATGACGGTGTCAGCCCGCACCACGGTCAAGGAAACCACATGAACGAGAAGGGTATCGAGGGTGCACGGGTCGTCGTAGCCGAGGCGTGCAGGGTTGCCGCTGCCCGGGGTTTGATGGAGGGCATCCTGGGCCACATCAGCTTCAGAGTCTCCCATGACCTTCTGCTCATCAGGTGTCGCAGTGCAGACGACACCGGCGTGGCCTATACACGCCCGGCCGACATTCGACTCGTACGATTCGACGGAACAGCTGGCGCTCCAGGTGAACTCGACAACGGCTATCAGGTACCTAAGGAGTTGCCCGTTCACGTCGAGTCGATGCGGGCCTCGCCCGACATCCGAGCTGTAGCGCACCTGCACCCCCCGTCGATTGTTGCAGCCGACCTAGCGGGTATCTCGCTGCGGCCCATCTACGGGGCGTACGACATCCCCGGTGCAGTTCTTGCGCGGGGTGGGGTGCCGGTGTACCGCCGCGCGGTGTTGATTCATCGCACCCAACTCGGCAAGGAAATGGTGACGGCGATGGGCGATCGGCCCGTCGTCATCTGCCGCGGACATGGCATCACCTCCGTCGCGTCGTCGGTGCAACAGTCGGTTCTGCAGGCCGCCAGCCTGGAAGAGCTGGCGCGCATGTCCTTGGCTGTCGTGAGCGCGGGTGGCACGCTCGTCGACATCGACGACGCCGATTGGGAGGATCTTCCCGACCTGGGCGCCAACTTCAACACCGGCGCAGTCTGGCGACACGAGGTTGCACGCGCAGCGACGGTATAGGCCAATCGTGGGTACCGACGGTAATTGTCAACCTACTTGAGACACGTGCGTGTTGATTCCTTACGAGTGCGGCGTCTAAACACGGGGGCGTCGAACCACCGACCAGGATCACCTCGTCGGGGTCGTTGGCGGTGACTTTGGCGTCACTCATCGCCTGCTTCACGGGGTCGAGGCAGCGTTCCACCAGATCCGCCGTCAGATCCTCGAACTTCGATCGCATGATCGTGGTGGTGAGGTGCTTGGGACCGTTCGCGTCTGCGGTGACGAAGGGCAAGTTGACCTGGGCCTGGGTGACCGAGGACAACTCGACCTTGGCTTTCTCCGCGGCCTCGAAGAGGCGCTGCAATGCCTGCGCATCCTTGCGCAGATCGATATTCTCCGCACGCTGGAATTCGTCGGCGAGGTAGTCCACCAGGCGTCGGTCGAAGTCGTCGCCGCCGAGGTGGGAGTCGCCGGCCGTGGAACGGACCTCGACCACTCCCTCGCCGACGTCGAGCAGGCTCACATCGAAGGTGCCGCCGCCGAGGTCGAAGACCAGTACGGGTTCGTGGGTCTGCTGACACTGCGGGCCCCACGCCCCCGAGGCCGGTTATCACGCTCGCGACACCCAGCCTCGGGGGTGACCACAGTTACTCGCCCCGACCCACGGAGAAGTCACCAAAAGGGGCGCACGGGCGGCGAAGCCGCCTACGTGGAAGTCGGTGACAATCGCTCCTGTCCCGCGGCTTCGTCGGTGTCGGACAGATCTTGCCGGTAGGTCTCCCGCATGGCGATCACACAGACGACGGAGATGGCGCACATTGCGACCATGAACAGCGCGACGGCGACGTAGGAGCCGGTGCGATCCAGCAGGTACGTGGCGACGATCGGCGCGGGAGCGCTCGAGGCAAGGGTGCCGATCGTGTACCCGAAGGAGATTCCGGTGTAGCGGATGCGGGTGTCGAAAGCTTCGGCGAAGAAGGCTGCGAGCGGGCCGTAGGAGGTCGAGAAGGCGAGACAGAACGCCACGAACCCGACCATCGCCAGCAGGAAGGATCCGCTGTTCACCAGCCAGAACCACGGAAAGGTGAACAGCAGCATGGCGACGACTCCGGCCAGGAACACCGGCTTCCTGCCGTAGGAGTCCGACAGTTTGCCGAAGAACGGCAGCGCGACGAACGTGACCGCCATGGCGACGAGGACGAGTGTCAGCATCTGGTTGCGCGTGTAGCCGACCTGCGCGACGCCGTAGCTGAGACCGAATACCGTGGTGCCGTAGAAGGTGACCCCGATGGCGAAGTAAGCACCGCAGGTCAGGAGGACCTGCTTGGGGTAGTGGCGAAGGACCACCCCGATGGGCAGCTTCTCCAACTTTGCGTTCTTCTTGACGCGATCGAAGTTCGGGCTTTCGCCGACGTGCAGTCGGACGAAGAGGCCGATCGCGACGAACGCACCCCCGATCAGGAAGGGAATTCGCCAACCCCAGGATTCGAACGCTTCGGGAGAAAGCCCGGCCATCAACAGGAAGACTGTGTTGCCCAACATCAATCCCGCCGGCACTCCCATCTGTACCCAGCTGCCGTAGTAGCCGCGTTTGCCGGCAGGCGCGTGTTCGACGGCCATGAGAATCGCCCCTCCGATCTCGCCCCCGAGCGCGAGGCCCTGCACGAAGCGCAGGGTCACGAGAATGATCGGCGCGGCGACGCCGATGGACTGGTAGCTCGGGAGCAGCCCGACTCCGAGGGTGGTGAAGCCCATGATGGTCAGGGTGATGACGAGCATCGACTTCCGTCCGATCCGATCACCGAAGTGGCCGAACACCACTCCGCCGATCGGACGCGCAACGAAGGCGGCGGAGAACGTGGCGAAGGCGAGCAAAGTGCCGATCAGGGAGTCGAACTCGGGGAAGAAGATCTTGTTGAACACGAGTCCGGCCGCGGTGCCGTAGATGAAGAAGTCGTACCATTCGACTGTCGTACCGACACCGCTGGCAAATCCGACTTTCGAGGTTTGGGACATTGTGAACATGTATGGCCTCCGTTGCCACGATTGCGGAATGATTCCTGCGGCTCGAATGTATGGGTGATCCAGCACACACAACATCTCCAGGTGGAGAGGTGGGGATGTGTTGCCTGGTGAACGAATTGCGTTCAGAGCAAGCGAAGTTCGTGGGCACGCGCAATGGCTTCGACGCGATTGCGCGCGTTCAGTTTCTGCATGGCGCTCTGCAAATAGGTTTTTACGGTGTTCCGCGCAAGGGACAGTTCCTGAGCGATTTCGGGGTTGCTGTTACCCATTGCCGCGAAACGCAGCACCTCGTATTCGCGCCGGGTCAGGCCGGCTCGGTACAGAGCTTCGGATGTCACGACTCTTCGCGATCCGGCCAGTCGCGGGTCGACAACCCGGATTCCGCCGGACACGCGGTGAATGGCTGTGGCGAAGTCCTGCCCGCTGATGTCCTTGACGAGGCATCCGTCCGCACCCGCCTCCATCAACAGATCGATGGCGCCGTGATCGGCGAACGCGGTGAACAGCAGTATCCGCGCGTGCGGCGCGACCCGCCGTAGTCGCGGAATGAGTTCGGGTGCAGGGATATCGGGAAGTCGAAGATCGAGGAGGATGACGTCGACGGGGAGGGCGCGGGCCAGCTCGACCGCCGCGGCCCCGGTCAGTGCACCTCCTACGACTTCGAGGTTCACGTCCTCCCGCGCGAGAAGTTCCACCCCCCCCCCCCCGCGCACGATCGGATGATCGTCGACGACGAGGATACGGATCGTCTTCGACGGCTCGGTCATGCACCCGACCCGTCGATTGCGTCTACCCAGCCGCGCACGGTGGTGCCGCTTTCGTCGTCGCTGACTACGGACATGCCGCCACCGAGCCGCTCGAGCCGTCCTGCGGCCAGCCCGAGCCCCAATTGACTTCCTCGCACCGGGTCGTCGGCCCCGTCCACGCCCCGGCCGTCGTCGCTGATGACGACCGTCACTCTGCCCGACCGAACCGACAAGCTGACCACCACTGTGGATGCGTCGGCGTGCTTTTCGACGTTGACGAGCGCCTCCCGGACCAGTCGCTGGAGGGCCTCGACGCGGCTCACGTCGAGATCCGGAGATTCGGTCAGCGGTACGAAACGGGCCGGGATACCGGTCCGAAGCGCGAACGACTGGCAGTCCTCCTCGATGCCGACTGGGAGTTCCCGCTCGGGGGGTCGCGCGCTGAGGTCGGTCAGCGACCTGCGAATCGACGCATTGACGGCGTGTACCTGATCAGTGATCTCCTGCAGCCGATCGTGGATCGCCTGAGCGTCGCCCAGTGCACGCAGACTCTGCAGTTCGGCACCGATCCGGAAGAGGACCGGGCTCACGGAATCGTGCAGGGATTCGGCAAGCCGATTCCGTTCGGCCTCGATCGCGAGCTCCGTCTGGGCTGCGGCCCTCTGTGCGCTGACGAGAGTGACGGCGGCAGTCGCGGCGGTCGATTGGATCTCCGCGATGACTCGATCACCGAATGACGAATATTCGCGGGTGCCGACGTACACGGCACCGAGGACACGACCTTCGTACACCATGGGCACTGCGAGCATTCCTCGCAGTGCCTCCTGCGCCACGAGCGCGTCGAAGTCGTGAGTGATTCCGGCGTCGGACAGGTAGTCCCGGACCCAGACAGGTTTCTGCAGCATGATGCTCTTTCCGCCCAGTCCGACGCCTTCCGGCACCACCAGTCGGTGCAGGGCGTTGCTCTTTGTCCCCTGCCAACTGCGGTGAACCATCGCGCCGTCGACCTCGATGCGCCCGACGAGCGACATGTCGAAGTCGCCGATCTCCCGGATGCGCTGACCTGCCGTGGTCATGGCCGCCGCTTCGTCGGTCAGGACGAGCAGTTCGGCACGCGAGAGCGCGAGGTCGTCGAGGATGGACGTCCTGACGTCCGAGTGCTTGAACTCGTGAGCTGCGGTATGCGTACTTTCCGACACCGGCTTTCCTCGATCTTTCTTCCCCCCGGCGTTGGGCAACCCGTTCATGTCGGCTGGGTCACAGTGTCAGAGTATCGGACCGGCCGTCCAGGCTGATCAGGCACTCGAGCAGGAAGTAGTCGCCCCAGATCAGCTCGTTCCGGGTAGCGAAGTCCCGGCGTTTGTCGAAGCAACCGTCCATGAGGATCCCTGCCGGTCTGCTGTCGTGCGGTCCGGCCGGGGTGAGGTGGTCGAGGAGCGCATTCACGTGGGCGACGGCCCTGTCCCGGAAGTCGGTCCGGTCGGGAACCAGTCGGGCGAGCTTGAGCAGCGCGGCAGCGGCGATGGCAGTGGCGGACGTGTCGACCAGGACGTGCGGTCCGGTGCCGGCGTCGAAGTCCCATGACACGATTCCGGCAGTCGGCGTGCGGTCCAGCCACCAGTCGGCCAGCCGGACGGCGGTCGGCAGGAAGGACGGCGACGCCCACTGCGCGGCCTGGGCGTACGCCACCATCGCCCACGCCTGCGCCCGACCCCAGGTGCTGTCGTCGTTCATGCCCTTGTGGGTGTAGCGGCGCAAGAGTGCACCGTTGGTCGTGTCGAACAGTGCCGACTGACAGACCGAACCATCCGCCCGGATACAGAGCTCGATGTGCCGCTCCGCGTGGCGGATCGCGGCGTCGAGGAACCGCGGGTCGCTGGTCTGCGCCGACGCCCACGACAGCAGGGCGACGGTGCCCGGGACGGCGTCGATGTTCGCGGCGCCCTCGCCGACCGCTTCGGCTTCCTCCGCTTCCGCGCCGAGCGGGATCACGCCCGCTCGATCGTTGAAGCTGGCGAGCAGCCCGCGGGCACCCGCCAGCGCGATCTCCGATGCGCTCGCGCTTCCGGTGACGAGGTGGTTGACCGCTGCGCCATACCAGAAGAGGAAGCCGCGGAAGGCGGTATCGGAGCTCTCCCGGGGCAGGACCTGCTCGGTGATCTCGTCGGCGAGTCGCGACAGGCGGTCCTCACCGGACGCCACGAAGCCGAGTGCGGCCAGTCCGCCCCAGAATCCGCCCGTCCAGTTTCCATCGGCAGTGGTGGTCCACTCGCCGGATTCAGGGTCACCGTAGTGCGGGAACTTGCCGCTGGTCTGCTTGGCGGTCGAGTCGATACGCTCGAGCATCGAGTCGATGGCGGCGGTGTACCGGGAGCCGGTCACAACTGACCTCCGGTCACCAGAACCGACTTGAGCGAGCGCCCGTCCCGCATGTCACCCATGGCCTCTTCCGCCTTCCCGAGCGGGTACTCGGTGACCATCGAGGCGAGGTCGAACCGTGCTGCGAGTCGGGGTAGCGATTCGACGTATTCGAGGTGGTTGTGCGGGGAGAACGCCCAGCTTCCCAGCACCTGCAGCTGCTTCTTCGTGATGTAGTGGGGGTTGATCGGAGTGGTGCCGTGGTCCGTGTACTGGCCGACGACGAGGTACTTGCCGCCGCGCCGGGCGATGTCGATTCCCTCGGACACCGCCGTCGGTACACCGGCGGCCTCGATGACGACGTCGGCACCGCGCCCGCCCGTCGTTTCCGCGAGAATTCGATCCAGGCGGGCCGCTCGATCCGTCTCAGCGAAGATGTCGATGTGGATGTCGCCGATGCCGGCCGTCCGCGCGACCTCCAGACGGTTGGCCGGTCCGCCGACGATGATCACCTTCGCCGCCCCGGCGAGCGTGGCGTACATGGCGCACGCCAGTCCGACCGGTCCGCTGCCCTGTACCACGACGATATCGCCTGCGTCAGGGTTGGCGATACCGTTCACCGCGTGGACGGCAGTCGGTCCGGCACAGCCGAGAGCGATCACCTGCTGCGGTGTCACCGAGGACGGGATGCGGACGATCGTCGAGCCGGGCTGGAGGTAGATCTGCTCGGACCACCCACCCGACAGGTGGGGCCAGTCAGCCGAAGACTGATTGATGCCGTACACCTTGCGGGTCTCGCACAGTGACGGTTCCTGCTGATCCTCGCAGTAGTAGCAGTGCCCGCACGGGATGTTGGATGCCCACGACACCGCATCCCCGACGCGAAGCTCCTCGCCACGCGCGTCCGTCGTGACACCCTCGCCGAGGGCGTGCACTCGACCGACCGCCTCGTGCCCCAGGATGACCGGCACCGGAATGGGCAGGCGACCCTGCTGCAGGTGGATGTCCGTTCCACAGATCCCCGCGTGCGTCACGTCGACGACGACCGCGCCGGCGACGGGATCCACTCGTGGGAACGTCCTCGGCGCCATGGCCTGCCCGAACCCTTCGAGCACCATCGCTGTGGCCGAGCCGGTGGTCGGGCTCGCCGGGTCCGTCTGCGTCGCACTACTCATCGGATCACTTCCTTGCTGCGCAATGTCTGGACACGTGACTCGGATACCCCGAGCTCGTGAAGGATTTCGTCGGAATGTTCACCCACCGCGGGCACCCCTCGGCGTACCTGTGCGGGCGTACGGGACAAAGTGACGGGACTGCCGATCAGGCGGGTCGTCCGCACACCCTCGACCTCGACGTCGACGAGCGTGCCGTTGTGGCGCGTCTGGGGATGATCGAGCGCCTCCTGCAGGGTGAGCAGCGGTGCGCACAGCAGGTCGACCCCGTCGAACAGTTCCGCCGCCCCGGTGGTGCTCAGCCGCGCGATCAGTGGACGCAGGACCGCGTTGGCGGCCTCCTTGTTCTCGGCCTGGAGCTGCGGCGACGCGAAGGACGGCTGGACGGACAGATCGTCGATGCCGAGTGCTTTGCACGCCAGCTGCAGGGGGTTGTCGCGGAACAGGCCGAGCACCAGCAGCAGACCGTCCGTCGTCTCGAAGATGCCGCTGTACCAATCCGTCACCCAGTTGGTCTCACGCCGGTCCATGAGCAGCGAGGCACTTTCGAGGGTCTGCAGCGACAGTGCCGTATCGAAGAGGTTGACGCTGACCTTCTGGCCACGGCCGGAACGCTCGCGTTCGAACAGTGCGGCCAAAATCCCCTGCGCCAGAGCCATACCCGATGCATAATCGACCGTCGGCACCGGATGCACGTACGCCGAGATCGACGGGTCGCCGCACGACCTCGCCATCCCGCTGAGCGCCTGCGCGAGCATGTCCTGGCCGGCCTTGTGGGCATACGGTCCGGTTTCCCCGAAGCCGGTCGCGGTACCGTAGACAAGCCTGGGGTAACGCTCCTGCAGGTCGTCGTATGTCAACCCTAGCCTTTCGACCGCCGCGGTCCGGTAGCTGTGGATGAGAACATCCGTCTCCGCGAGCAGCCGATGCAGAATATCTTTCCCCTCAGCAGATTTCAGATTGAGAGCGATGCTGCGCTTGTTACGGTTGACTGCGGCGAAGTAGGCGCCGGGGCGACCTGCCTCGAGTGAATCGCGATCCAGGCCCCGCAGCATGTCTCCATTGACACCTCGCTCGACCTTGATCACTTCGGCACCAAGGTCGCCGAGAACCTGCGCCGCAACGGGGGCCTGCATGATCTCGCCGAGATCGAGTACTCGAATGCCGCTCAGCGCTTGCTGTTGAATGTGTTGCACGACGCCCTACTTTCCGTAAACCAACTTGGCGATGAGAAGTCGCTGAATCTGATTGGTGCCCTCATAGATCTGAGTGATCTTGGCGTCGCGCATCATCCGCTCCACCGGATAGTCACGCACATAGCCGTAACCGCCGTGCAGTTGTAGCGCATCGGTGGTCACCGACATGGCATTGTCGCTGCACAGCAGCTTCGCCATGGCCACCTTCGCACGCGCCGCCGGATCCCCGTCCTGAATGAGATGGACCGCGTCGTAAAGCAGCGAACGAGCCGACTCGATCTTGACGGCCATATCGGCGACCATGCCCCGCAGAAGCTGGAAGCGCGAAATGGGCTGGCCGAACTGGTCGCGGTTCATCGTGTACGAGACGGCGGCATCGAAAGCGCCCTGCGCAATTCCGAGGGCCTGCGCCGCGATGAGTGCGCGGCTGACGTTCAGTTCCGCGGAGATGTACTGGAACCCCCTATAGGGATCATTGACGACACGAACAGCGGGGAGCCGACATCCGTCGAGGACGACATCGGCCGTCGGACTGCCGCGCATTCCCATCTTCTTCTCGGGCGCACCGAAGCTGACGCCGTCATCGTCCTTGTGCACGATGAAGACACCGAGCGATTTGTCGCCGGTCTTCGCCAGGACCGCGTACCAGTCGGCCCACGGCGCATTACTGATAAATCGCTTCTGCCCATTCAGAATCCAGTCGGAACCATCCTGTATTGCGGTTGTCGCGATGGCCGACAGGTCCGAACCCACGCGCGGCTCGGTCATGCACCACGCAGCGCCGGCGGAGCCCGACGCGACACCTGGTACCACCAGTTGCTTCAACTCGTCGGAGCCCTGACTCAGCACTGTGGACGTGCCCGCCCAGTTGACCAGCATCACCAGCGCCGAGCTTGCGCAGGATGCTGCGACTTCCTCCACTGCGATGACCTGGGAGAGGAGATCGGCTCCGCTCCCACCGAGGCTCTCGGGATGTGCAAGGCCGGGCAGGTCGTTGCTGCACAGGGCCGCCCACGATTCCGACGGGAATCGCTCCTTGTCATCCACGTCGGCGGCATGCGGTGCGATCTTGGTCTGCGCGAGTTTGCGGACGCTCGCGCGGAACTCGCGGTGTTCGATACTCATGAAATGCTCCTGGTGTCTGCGGGGAGTGTGATGATTCGGGAGTCGACGGTCACAGCGGTGGCCAGCTCAGACCCGTCACGGAGGGTGGGACGCCGTCCGCGGCGGCACGGCCGGCGACATCTTCGGGAAGTCCGGCGCGGCGCAGGACTTCTTCGGTCTTGATGCGGGTGTCGGTGATGCGCCGTTTCGGTCCGCCGGAGAACACGGGGACCACCGGGACCGAATCCAGTGCGAATCCCGGATCCCTGGCCACGATCTGGTCGAACGTGGACAGCTCGTGCGGTTCGAGCACCGGTGTTACGCACGCATCCACGTCGGCGAACACCGCGGTCCACTCCACCATCGTCTTCTTCTCGAACTCGGCGGTCAGCGACTTCTCGATGAGGTCCCAGGTGGACTCGTCGAAATGATTCGGTACGGCTCCGAGGTCGAGGGTGGTCCACAACCGCTCGAAAAATGCCACCTCCAGGGCACCCACCGCGACGTATCGACCGTCGGAACAGCGATAGCACCGATAGAACGGCATCGACCCGACCAGTACGCCACGTCCACGGCCGGGCAGCGTCGGCGTCTGCCAATCGACGAAGTTCATTCCCATCATCGACAGGACGCCGTCGACCATGGCGGAATCGATATACCGGCCCTTACCTGTTCGAGTCCTGTCGTACAACGCGCCCAGAATGCCGAAAGCCGACAGCAACCCACCCCCCGCGAAGTCGGCGACCAGGTTCAAAGGCGGGACCGGCGGCTGATCCGATGGGCCGAAGACCCCGAGGGCGCCTCCGATCGCGAGGTAGTTGATGTCGTGACCGGCGCGTTGCGCCATCGGTCCGCCCTGGCCGTAGCCCGTTACGCTGCAGTAGACGAGTCCCGGATTGAGGGCCGACAGTTCCGCGTAGCCGGCGCCCAACCTGTCCGCAACACCGGGCCGGAATCCCTCCATGAAAACGTCAGCTTCCGAGACGAGCGTTCGCAGGGCCTGGCGGCCGTCCTCGGTCTTGAGATCCAGCGATATAAATTCCTTGCCTCGAGACAGGGCCGGCACCGGAAGCCCGGAACGACCACCACCGATCGCGATCACGTCTGCACCGAGATCCGCGAGCAGCATGCTCGCGTACGGTCCGGGTGCCAGACGTGTCATGTCCAGTACCCGAACCCCCGCAAGTGGGCCCGTCGTTGCGGTCATCGTCGTCCTCCAAAGTCATTCGGTACCTCGTGTGATGCCAATCCTGGCGTCGTGACTGCACTCACACCATCTCCATGTGGAGGTATGGCGTCACACCCGTTCTCCCGCACACTGAGGCCCACATCCTCAGCACGGACGCTCCGAACTCGACAGGAATAGCAATGGAAACCACTGCGATAGAGACCCTTCCAGACACCACCACAGAGGATTACGAGCGGATTCTCTCGGCCGCGGAGACCGCCGCGACGTCACTCGCCCGAACGGACCCGAGCCGGCGGGCACAGATTCTGCGGTCGATGGCCGACACACTCGACGCAAACGGCGCGGAATTGGTGCCGCTAGCGGCCGCCGACAGTTCGCTCCCCGAGGCGCGCCTTCGCGGCGAAGTCTCGCGGACCACGATGCAGCTTCGAATGTTCGCCGATGTCGTCGAAGAGGGCTCCTGGCTGGAGGCCATCATCGACACAGCCGATCCGGACGCGCATCCCGCTCCGCGCCCCGATCTGCGGCGGATGCTTGTACCCACCGGACCCGCCGCGGTGTTCGGTGCGAGTAACTTTCCGTTTGCGTTCGGGCTCGGGGGCGGGGATACCGCGTCCGCATTGGCCGCCGGCTGTCCCGTCGTCGCGAAAGCGCATCCCGCTCAGCCGCGATTGACCGACGCCTACGCGCGGGCGATCGACGAGGGACTTCGTGCGGGCGGCGCCCCGGACGGCACGTTCGGGGTAGTGCAGGGCGCGGACGTCGGACGTCTGCTCGTTCAGGATCCGCGCATCACGGCCGTCGGATTCACCGGTTCGACATCGGGTGGCCGGGCTCTTGCAGATCTGGCAGCCGGTCGGCCGTACCCTATCCCGTTTTACGGCGAGCTCGGCAGTATCAACCCGGTGTTCGTGACACCTGCTGCGGCTGCGGAACGGTCGGGAAAGATTGCGGGCCAATTCCTCGAATCATTACTCCTCGGCGCCGGTCAGTTCTGTACCAAACCGGGGATTCTGTTCGTCCCCGACCAGAGTTCGATCGAGTGGCTCGTCCGAACCGCGGTCGCGGACGATTCTTTCCGTCTGCTGCACAGAGGAATTCGCCAATCGTTCCTCGATGTGTCCCGGGAGATCCTCGAGCACCCGGACGTCCGGCCGGTGTCATCGCCCGAGCAGAGCGATCTGGACGATCTGTCGGTCCGCCCGGTGATCGGCGTGACCGACGCTCGGGCGTTGCATCGAAACTCACAGGCCCTGATCAAAGAGTGCTTCGGTCCATTCGGATTGATCGTGACTTACACATCGGTCGCGGAACTTTACGCGACGATGGCTGTCCTGCCGGGCACGCTGACGGCGACCGTCCACGGCACCGACGATGACCACGATGCCGCAGCACTGCTCGACGCACTTGCGCGCTACGCGGGGCGCGTCATCTGGAACGGATGGCCCACCGGTGTCGCCGTCAGTTGGGCCCAGCACCACGGTGGTCCGTACCCGGCCACCAACTCCGTTCACCCGTCAGTCGGAGCTACCGCGATTCGGAGGTTCCTGCGGCCGGTCGCATACCAATCGGTGCACGAAGCGCATCTCCCTCCCGCACTCGTCGACGCGAACCCGTGGGGTATCCCACGCCGGGTGAACGGCCATCTGTCGTAGGGCCCACGGCCCGTGCATTTTCTGGGTGTACCAAGCTGCCCCAAAAGAGAGCACTGCCGGTTCACCGCTGCTATCTGACGGCCCGGCCACGGCGAGGAAGCCCCTTGCGGAACGCGAGGATGCAGCGGCGGTACACGACCCTCAAACCGGGCGCAGGAACGGTGCGCGGCCGGTCGAGAACAGGTGAGCACCCTCGCGGTGAGGGGCGGGGCATCACCCGTCCCTCGATAGGTGACACCGTTGAGATTGTGGGCCCACCCATGAATCTCCTCGGCTCTACAATCGGGCGATGGACAGGACCGACCGCGCCAGCAGGGTGATCGCGGCACCACCGGCGACTGTCTACGGCGCCCTCCTCGACCGGGAGTCCCTCGAGGCCTGGTTGCCGCCGGAGGGCATGCGCGGGCGGGTCGAGCGGTGGGATCCCCGGCCTGGTGGCGGGTTCCGGATGGTCCTGACCTACCTGAACCCCGCCGGCAGCCCCGGAAAGACATCGGATGCGACGGATGTCGTCGATGTCGGATTCGCCGACCTGGTGCCACCGGAGCGCGTGGTGCAGCGGGCGGTATTCGAATCTGACGACCCGTTGTACGCGGGCACCATGACGATGACCTGGCACCTCGCGGCCGCCGAGGACGGGACCGAGGTGACCGTCACCGCTACCGACGTGCCAGCCGGCATCGACCAAGCGGTACACGAGGCCGGGATCGCCTCCTCGCTGGCGAACCTGGCGTCGTACGTCGAAGGGACCCTCTGACGGTCGGCTGCGACCCGGGACCCGGCGTTGTGTCGAGGACGCGGTCCTCGTCACCGCGAGCACCGCGGCGCTCGTCTCGACACCACCCTGATCACCACCCGCGACGGGCAGGATGAGGCAGTGAGTGACCGAAGCGCAGCCGACCTCGAGCGTGAACTCGCCATGCTGGCCTCCGTACGTGACCCCCTGGGTCGGAGGGCGACGATTTCCGTATCCCGACCACTGCCGTTGATCAGGTTCTCGATGAGCTCAACCGTCTCAACGATCGCCGTGGGATCCGAGCTGATTTCCGTCCACGCTTACCGGGCGAGCGCCTGTGCTTCTGAAGCTGCCGAGCGCGCTCACGCCTTTAGGCGATCGCTTCAGCGGCAGCGGCCGCGTCGACCGCCGGGTAGATGGGGTACTCCACGCCCGAGAGGTACTGGACGGTGCGAACCACCTGGCAGGAGTAGCCGAACTCGTTGTCGTACCAGACGTACAGGATGGCGGTGTCGCCGTCGACGATCGCGGCGTTCGCGTCGACGATGCATGCCGCACGCGAGCCGATGAAGTCACTCGACACGGCGTCGGTTGCCGCGGTGTAGTCGAGGTTCCGGCTCAACGATCCGGTGAGTGATTCCTGGCGAAGGTGCTCCAATACTTCATCTTTGGTGGCCTCGCGACTGAGCTGAAGGTTGAGGATCGCGACGGACACGTCCGGCGTTGGCACGCGGATCGAATTGCCGGTGATCTTGGCCTTCAGGTCGGGAAGGGCCTTCGCAATCGCGGAGGCCGCACCCGTCTCGGTGAGGACGAGGTTGAACGGCGCCGATCGGCCGCGCCGGTCGGCCTTGTGGTAGTTGTCCAGCAGGTTCTGGTCGTTGGTGAACGAGTGCACAGTCTCGACGTGGCCCCGCACGACGCCGAACTCGTCGTCCATGGTCTTCAGCGGCGGGACGATGGCGTTCGTGGTGCAGGACGCGCACGACACGATGCGTTCGTTCGGATCGACGTCGCGGTGATTGACGCCGTGCACGATGTTGGGGACGTCACCCTTGCCGGGCGCGGTCAACACCACCTTCGCCACACCAGGGCGGAGGTGCTGCGACAGCCCGTGGCGGTCACGCCAGATGCCGGTGTTGTCGATCAGGATCGCATTGTCGATGCCGTACTCGGTGTAATCGACACTCGTCGGGTCGTTGCTGTGAATGAACTTGATGACGTTGCCGTTGGCGATGAGCGCGTTGTTCTCGTCGTCGACCTTGATCGTGCCGTTGAACTGACCGTGGACGGAGTCGCGGCGCAGCAGTGACGCACGCTTGACCAGGTCGTCCTTGCCGCCCTTCCTGACGACCACGGCACGCAGGTTCAGGCCGTTACCCGAACCGGCCTTCTCGATGAGCAGCCGCGCGACGAGTCGACCGATACGCCCGAATCCGTAGAGGACGACATCCTGGGGCTGCGCGGGGCTCGTCTGGGCACCACCGACCAGGTCGGCGAGGCTCTCCGCAACGAACTCGGGGATCGGCGCTCCGCCACCGTGGGCGTGGTAGGCGGTCACCAACAGGCCGAGGTCGATCTTCGACGGCCGCAGATCGAGTCCGGTCAGCGCCTCGAGAAAGGGGAACGTCTCCTCGACGGAGAGCTCGTCGCCACGGATCTGTCGGGCGAAGCGATGGGTCCGCAGGATCTTGATGACCGATTTGTTCACCAGCGAGCGACTGTGCAGCAGAATGGTCACCGAATGCCTGCGGTGCAGACCGCCGATAATCGGGATCATCGCTTCCGCGAGAGCTTCCTCGGAGTTCCACTGCGTCAGTTCCGCTGTGCTCACTGCGTTCCTCTGGCTTTCTGGCTCATTGGCGTGCTCGTGGGTCGGACGCCGGGCGGGATGAGACGCACGTCATTCACCCATGTTGCGGAGAACGGCGTGCGCACCACCAAGCATATGTAAGCGCCTCCTCGCGGCGACAGCCAGCAGGCACCAGGCGGTTGCTTCGGCTACGAGTATTCCGGTTCGAGGGGACGGCGACCGGGGGCTCGGCCGGCTCGAGGACGTGGACCGATGGGGGGAGCAGGATCTCCCACGTCACCGGTACCTCGTGCTCCGGGCTGCGCTGCGACCAAAGGCAGTGGGCGTGATACGAGGTCACCAGGGCGGTGCCGTGCGTGCGGAGCAGCTCCACGTTTGCTCGGAATCCGGTGTGAGCGGTCTCGACCTGCCAGATTTTCGCGGTTCCGGTCGGGTCGAAGGCGGTGCGGAAGGCGTGGCCTGTTTGAGGGTGTCGACGGCGAAGACGGATTGGAACCGGGAGGGTGCGGTCGGGAAGTGCGCGCGGCGCACATCTTCCCACATCAACTCGATGGAGTGATCGGTGACCTGAAAACGGACGTCTGCGTTGACGAAGTTGTTTTCACCGTGGTCTGCAACACCATCGGCAAACAACACGTCGAGGTGCTGTTGCAGGTGTGAGGGGGCGACATCGTCGAATCGGGTGAGCCCGAGGGTCTGTCCCTGGTGCGGGGTACCCCGGCGATCGACGGTGCAGTAGCGCGGCATCGCGTGACCCTTGCTGGCGAGAAATTATGGTTTCGAGCCTCCGGCCCGCTTATTGTCCGCAGCGGGCTGTGTGTTCATGCGGCCAGGAAGCCTGTTTCGGTGCCGCGGGCGGCACCACGGGTTGGTGGAAGCGCCCACAGTTTGTCCCGACGGCAATTGCGCAGCAGGGTGCTGCGCAATGGGGTCGGGGTATTCGGTGGCGAGGGTGCGCATGTAGACGAGGTTGCGTTGGGACAGTCCTCCCGTGCCGGGGAACTCGGTGCGGAGGTCGTAGGCGAGCCGGGCGATGACCCGGGTGCCCCACCCTTCCTCGCTCTGCCTCCGTTATGTGGTGTCATTCATGGCGTCTACGGCCGATGAGTCACGCGGCCGACCGCTGCCGTGTCGCGGACCGAGATTGATATGCCTGGTGCCCGTCGGCCACCAGATCAAGGGTCAGCGGTCGAACACGCTGACCGGTCGTTGTCGCAGCTTGCCCATCAGGTCGGCGATCGAGTCGCTCGACCGCAACTGGGCGAGCAGTTCGTGCTCGATCCGGTCGGCTTCCACGCAGATCTTCACCACGTCGAACAAGCGGTCGGCCGGGATGACGGCGACGCCGTCGTCATCGGCGACGATGATGTCGCCTGGGTGTACCAGGCGCCCGGCCAGCCGGACCGGTTCGCCGATCGATTCAGTGGCGTAGCGGAACCGGGCGGCCTGCGGAGCCCGGGCCATCGACCAGACGGGCAGGCCGCTGTCGCCGATGGATACCGAATCACGCACCGCGCCACCGACAACGCACCCGGCGAGCCCGGCCAGCAGCGCCCACTGCGCCGACAGCGCACCCACCACAGCGGTATCGGCGGGGGCGGGGCAGTCGAACACCGCCACATCACCGGGGCGGGCGCTGCTGTAGAGGTCCCGGTCGCCGAGCCGGGCACCGAGTCCGTCCGCCCTGTTGTCGGCGACCTCCCCGGTCAGCCGCCGGTACCGCAACGTCACCGCGGGTCCGCAGATCCGGTGTCCTCCGCGCAGCGGTGTGAGGAGGCCGGCACCGATCGCGGCACCGACACCCAACTGGTCGAGGGCGTCGGCGACCGCGCAGGAGACATCGGAAACCTGTGACAGGGACGTCACCAGCGCGGCACGGTCGCGCTGGGCGGCCGTGACCGGCGAGACCGGAGAGGCTTGCTGGGACATCGAGTTCTCCATTCGTCAAAATAGGGGGTCGGTGTAGGAACCTGCCCCTGGTGAGCTAGTGGTAGTGGACTGGAATCAAATTCTGAGCAATCGGTCCGGTCCGGTTCTGCCTGAGCGTTGTAGCGGGCACAATGGGGCGATGCAGTTGACCACTCCCTTGGACAAGTTGGATCTCGATCTGTTGAAGCTGATCGTGGAGGAGCCGAAGGCCGGGGTGCGTGAGTACGCCCGCCGCCTCAACGTCGCGCGCGGCACTGTGCAGTCGCGGCTCGACAAGTTCTCCCGCGACGGGGTGATCACCAGCTACCGCCCGCAGATGCAGCCGACCGCGCTCGGGTACACGATTCTGGCGTTCGTGCATCTAGACATCGCGCAGTCGATGATGGACGCCACCTGCCAGCATCTGGCCACCATCCCCGAGGTGCTCGAGGTCAATTCCGTTGCCGGAAGGGGCGATCTGCTGTGCCGGGTGGTGGCCAAGGATCACGAGGACTTCGAGCGGGTGCTGCAGGAGATGATCGCCACCGAAGGGGTGTTGCGTACCCAGTCGGAACTGGTGCTCAGCCGCCGTATCGCCCCGCGGATCGTGCCGTTGCTGGAAAAGAAGCGGACCGAGACGCCCTGAGGGTCTCGGCCCGTCCAACACTGTGGTCAACGAATCGCTGTGATCAGCGAAGCAGGGTGGTCGCCGGCAGTGCGGGGCGCCGCTGATGCTCGAAGTCGCTGATGGTGGCGGCGTGGGTGAGGGTCAGGTCGATGTGGTCGAGTCCCTCGAGCAGCCGCCAGCGGGTGTTGTCGTCGAGTTGGAACGCGGCGATGATCTGTCCCGCACGGACCCGCCGTTCGACGAGGTCGATGGTGACCTCGCTACCGGGGTCGGCCTCGAGCACCGCCCAGAGTTGTTCGATGATCTCGGTCGGTAACGCCACGGTGAGTAGTCCGTTGGTGAGGGCGTTGCCGCGGAAGATGTCCCCGAACCGGGGTGCGATCACGGCCCGGAATCCGTAGTTCTGCAACGCCCATACCGCGTACTCGCGGGAGGATCCGGTGCCGAAGTCCCGGCCGGCGATCAGGATGGTCGATCCGGCGTAGGCGGGGTCGTTGAGGACGAAGTCGGGTTCTTCGCGCCAGTCGTGGAAGAGTTTGTCGGAGAACCCGGTTCGGGAGCTGTGGGTGAGGAAGCGGACGGGGATGATCTGGTCGGTGTCGACGTCGGTGCGCCGCAGTGGTGCGGCGATTCCGGTGTGCACGGTGAACGGTTGCACGATGGTCCTCGATTCGGAAACGGTGGGGGAGTCAGTTCAGGTCGGCGGGTGCGGCCAAGTGCCCGGCCACCGCGGTCGCGGCCGCCACGGCGGGGGAGACGATGTGGGTGCGAGAGCCCTTGCCCTGGCGGCCCTCGAAGTTGCGGTTGTTCGTCGACGCGGCCCGTTGACCGGGTGTGAGGCGGTCCTCGTTCAGCGCCGCGCACATCGAGCACCCCGCGAATCGCAGTCCCGCCCCGGCGGCCTCGAACACCTCGTTCAGGCCTTCGTCGATCGCTTGCTGGCGCACTTTCATCGACCCGGGCACGATCATCAACTCGACGCCGGGCGCGACCTTCCTTCCGTCGAGAACGCGTGCGACTTCCCGCAGGTCCTCGATGCGGCTGTTGGTGCACGATCCGATGAACACGACATCGACCGGAAGCCCGCGGACCGGCCGTCCGGGGGTGATGTCCATGTAGGTCTGGGCGCGCTGCACGGCGGCCCGCTCCACCGGGTCGGGGAATTGGTCGGGATGCGGGACCGGGTCACCGAGTGGGGCGGCCTGCGCGGGGGTGGTGCCCCAGGACACGTGCGGGCTCAGGGTGGAGGCGTCGATGACGACTTCCTTGTCGAAGACGGCGTCGTCGTCGCTGAACAGGGTGCGCCAGTGGGCCACCTCGGCATCCCACGCGTCCCCGGTCGGGACGCCCGGACGACCGTGCAGATATTCGAAGGTCTTCTCGTCCGGGGCAATCATCCCTGCCCTCGATCCGGCCTCGACGGACATGTTGCACACCGTCATCCGGCCCTCCATCGACAGCTCCTCGATGGCCTGACCCCGGTATTCGATGATGTGGCCCTGCCCGCCGGCCGTGCCGACGCGAGCGATGATCGCCAGGATCAGATCCTTGGCCGTCACTCCTTCGGGCAGCGATCCGTTCACGGTCACGGCCATGTTCTTCAGTCGACCCATCGGCAGGGTCTGCGTCGCCAGCACGTGCTCGACCTGGCTGGTGCCTATCCCGAACGCCAAGGCCCCGAACGCACCCTGGGTGGCGGTGTGCGAATCGCAGCACACGATCGTCGAACCCGGATGGGACAGGCCGAGTTCGGGGCCGATGACGTGCACGATGCCCTGATGCTCGTCGCCGAGGCGGAACAACTCGATCCCGAACTCGGCGCAGTTCTTGCGCATCAGCGACACCTGTTCGCGGGCCGCGGGGTCGACGATCTCCTTGTCCACGGCGACGGTCGGGGTGTTGTGGTCCTCGGTGCCCAGCGTCAGGTCCGGGCGCCGCACCGTGCGACCGCTCGCCCGGAGACCGTCGAACGCCTGTGGGGTGTTCACCTCGTGGAGCAGGTGCATGTCGATGTAGAGCAGGTCGGGTTCACCCTCCGCTCGATGGACTATGTGTGTGTCCCACACCTTCTCGGCCAGCGTCTTACCCATGTGTTTTCTTTCTCCTCATCGAATGCGATCGCGCCGAATCGTTGGGCGACCGCTGCGTTCCCGAAATTGTTGTCGCCCGCGGGAACGCGCTGGAAAATCAGCCGTAAAAGTAGGCCAGGAATCCCGAGGCCGACAGCAGCACCAGTCCGCCGCCGAGCCGCGAGGTGATCTGCGCGAACGGCAACAGGTGCATCCGCCGGGTGGTGCCGAGGGTGGCGATGTCGCCGGACCCGCCGAGGTCGGTCATGCACAGGCCGGCCGTGATCGAGGACTCCACGAAGTACAACTTCAGCAACCACCCCACGAACCCGGCGGTCAACGCGGTGATCAGCACCGTCGCGATGGTGAATGCGAGATACGCGGGTCGGGAGGCGAGTTCGGCGATCTGCTCGATGTCGATCAGGGATACCCCGATGCCGACCAACGCTGCCGGCACCCACAGCTTGACCACGAATTGGTACCACTCGGTCGTCGACTCCTCGACCTCCTGCGGCAGCACACCCGACAGCTTGATCGCCGCGGTGAGCAGGATGACCCAGGCGTAGAGGTGCACCGGCGGAACCGCGGCCTGCAGCATCGCGCCGACGAGGTAAATCGCGCCGGTCATCAGCAGGCCGGTGCCGAGGCCGCTGATCGTCAGCGGACGCTTGTCGGTCAGCGCGGCGACCTGCTCCGGGGTGGCCTTGATCCGCAGCATCTCACCGTGGCCGTTGAAGCCGACGAACAGTTTGGTGCGCCGCCGGGTCAGGTTGGCGTACACCGATGCCAGCAGGATGCACAGCAGGTTCGCGCAGATGATCGGCGGCACGATGCTGGACATGTACTGCTGGGCGTCACCGCCGATGGTGTCGGCGTACATCTGCGACAGCGGGATCGCACCCCCGGAGATGCCGCCGGCCATGATCGGGATCGTGACGTCGAGGATTGCGGTCTTGAAGCCGAAACCGGTTGCCGCGGCGATCGTCCCGATGATGGTGACCACCACCGCGAACGCCACCACGATGACCGCGCAGAAGCGACCGCCTGCCTTGATCAGGAACCGGCGGTCCATCCCGAGGATGCTGCCGGCGATGATCGACGCCACCAGGATCTCGACGAATCCGTACCCGGTGAACCAGTTCTTGACGATGTCCGAGAAGCTGTCCGGAACCACTCCGAAGTACACCGCCAGGGCCGGCACGAACACACACAACAGCGGCCCGCCGCCGATCGCGGACAACGCCGGGGTGCGGTCCCCGATCCAGAACAGGCCGCAGCCGATGATCATCGCGATGGCCAGGCCGCCGAAGATGTTCTCCGGGAGCGTGCCGGTGTAGACGGCACCCAGGCCGACCGCGACGAGTACGAGGTACCACGGCCAGGGCATGGACAAGATCTGGGCGCGGGACGACCCATTTCGGGTCGACTCCGTCGCCTCCGTGCCGGGCACAGCATCCTTGATTTTCACGTTCGCCTCCTGCGCCGTGCCGGCGGGGCTGTGCCGATCACGGAAGTTTGGGGAGTGACTCAGGTCACTGGTCACGAACGGTAGCGTTTCTTACGCCTCAATTACCAATGCCCTCGGTTTTTTCATACCAATGGCTCAATGCATCTCAACCAGGTGTGACCAGACTGGACAATTGGTCCGACTTTCGACTAGGTCGGCCATGGGTGAGGGCAAGGTGCCCGGTGAAGTGGGGCGCCGCGGTCGGGTCAGGGTGGAAGTCGTTCCGCTCCATGGGCCGGGACACGAGCGGGCCGGCGACTGAGTCCAGAACGCGGCCCCGATGTCGAGGCGGGTCGACACCGTCACCAGGAATATGACGCGAGCGCCCAGGGCGAAGCGGGTGCGCAACGCCGTTGCGCACGCCCCTGGAGGGCTCCATCGGTGGTCCGTGTCCGCTCGTGAATATGGACTCGCAGAGCAAGGAGACGGTGGCCTACGGCAAGTTCGGTGACCGCAATGGTGTCCTGGTGAGGTGCGTGCGACGGTGATGGTCGCCGGGCAAGGCCTGCGGATTCAACGGCCCCGGACGGATCCGGATCAGTCCGGTCTGTCAGTTGGCTAGGCGACAAATCTTCCCCTTGCTTCCGGTGGGGCGCGTGCCCCGCATCGATGCCGTTGCGGGGCACTGTCGTCGGAAGGGACGTGTCGTCATTTCCTGGTCGGAGGCGTTTTGTAAGGACGGATGTGTTCATCGGCGTCGGCGAATCATGCACCGTCGGGACCTGCCGCATACGGGTTGGGTGCATAGCGGGGAAGAGCTCGCCCGTGTGCCACGCGCTTGGCAACCACGTCCGGGACGCGCAGTCGACACGTGGGCGGTTCCCTCTTCGGCTGAAACATAACTACGTCGCGTTGCAAGACAATGGAGAAGCGGAGTCGCGACGAAGGCGGAGCCGTGATGCACGACCCGGCGGCCGCACTGGCTCAGATCGACAACACCGACACCAGCCTGGCGCCCACAACATGCCGAGCGGTTCACCTACGTCCCCGACCCCCACGCCCTCGAGGAGACCAACGCCCTCGGCACGACCACCGCACAGCAGCGGACACGCCTGGTCCTGTCCGATCTCGCGGTCGTGGACCCGGGCGGGAGATGTACTCCCCGCCCTCGGAGAACGTCAGCGCGACGGCGATGGTGTCAAGTTTGGCGCGGGTGACCACCGTCTGGTCCTGGCCGCGGATCCATACCGCGCCGGCTTCGGTGAGAGGATCCAGACGGCCGTCAATCCCGCGCTGCCACCGGGCAAGGAACCGACATGGCTCAGCTGTGGTGCCCGCGTCGAGGTGGCGGGCACGGACCTGTCGGTCTGTGCCCGCCGCGTAGGTGGTCGTGGAGTATTCAGGCGGGGACGGGTTCGGGTAGTCGGGCTCCTTGGCGTTGGAGTTCTGCTCGCACGGTTGTGGTGCTGGTGTTGCCGGTGAGGGCTTGTTGGGCGGCGGCGATGCCGGCCGCCTGGCCGGTGGCGAACGCGGAGGCGGTCGTCGTGATTCCCGAACTGTGTCACTTCCTCGGTCACGACTGCGCGCCGACGTCACACGCCGACCGCTGACGCTGCGGTCACCACCACTCGACAATGTCACTGAGGATGTGCGGGTAATTGTCCTCGCAGAAGTCCCTGTAGAACTCGACATGCTCTCGCACCAGCCTTTCGGCTTCTGGTGCGTCGTGCTGTTCGACCGCTTCGGTGATGCGTTTGTGGGAGTTCTCGACTTCGTGTCGTTCGTCTTCCGGCAGCATGACGGATTCGACGCGAACAGACCAGATATCTCTGAGCGCGCGAGCGATCAAGGCCAGTATGGGATTTCCGCTCACCGAGTAGAGGACGGCGTGGAAGTCCGAATTCATGCTCGCAAACTTGTCCGGATCGGTTCGCGTGATCTGCAGCGAGCTCTCCAGTGAGGCACGTAGAGCCTTGCCGGCTTCGGGGCCTGGCCGAGCCGCAGCTTGCGCGGCCAGGGTCGGTTCGAGTGCGGCGCGGGCATTGATGAGGTCTCTCAATGTGGCGCCTATGGACTGGAAGTGCAGGGTGGACATGCTTCCGTAGCCGCGTCCGTTGGTGGATCCGACGATGGGTCCGCCGCCGCTGCCGGTGCGGATGGAGATGAGACCGTTGATCTCCAGGATGCGCATTGCTTCGCGGACGGAGGCTTTGCCGACGTTGAATCGCTCGCACATGGCGGTCTCGGCCGGCAGCTGGGTTCCAGGGGCGAGTTGTTTGTCGGCGATGTCGTGCAGGACCTGCCGCGCTATCAGCTCCGAGAGTTTCTCGGAGCGCAGTTCGCCGCGCCTACGTGTTCCTGGCCTCGTGCCGTTCATTGCACCCCCACGCTCTTCACATATGGATTCTAAGCCTGCTATGCGAATAATACGAACAATACTTTCGAACTGGCCCCCGTCTCAACAATTCGGGGTTGCGTCACTGTCACACCGTACGAGACAGCTGCTGTTCGAGGCTGCAATCGAGAACGCGGGGCAACGAGATTGTTGCCGGTCGGCGACGTGAAGGGCTTCCGGCGGCTGCCGTAGGGCGGTGGGGGGCATCGACTACTCCTCTCCCGGCATCACATCTGCCGACATCACACGCATCTGGTGACGGTACGCCCGGGGCCGGGCCGCTGCGACGGGCATTGACCAATCGAACTATTCGAACTATTCTCCTCGAAAGTGTGAGTCAGTTCACAGCAGCTCAGCAGGCAGTCGACGTTAGAACAGGCCCGCGGCTGGCTGACGGATTGCACTTCTGTTCCGTCCGAGGAAGGCACGCAATGTATGAACCGGGGACTTCGCGCTACGCCGCACCCGAGTCGGCATTGATGCGGACGCCGACTCTGTCCATGCGAGCCTCGAGTGTGAGTGAGGTGCTCGGATGCTCGGGCGTGTGATCGGCGATGCGGAGTCGGCCAGCGCCTCCTCGCCAGCTGCACGTGGGTACTCCGGCGCGAACCCTTATTTGCCCTGGAATGTGTGCATTTGCGGGCATGCGGGGGACTTTGCTTCTTTGATCTCACTCGGGTCTCGCCGCCAAATGATTCGCGAATTCTATTGCATCCATGGAGGAGCCAGATGAGTGTTCTCAGCACGCGTTCGAGATCGTCCGAAACCGGACTCGGTACACCTAGTGGTGGGACGGTGGAGGTAACCGGACTGCAGATGGATTACCTGGACAGCAAGGGAGGCACCTTCACGGCCCTGGCAGGGGTCGACCTCCGGATTCCGTCCGGCGAGTTTTGGGTGTTGTTGGGTCCCAGCGGTTGCGGCAAGACGACGCTGCTGCGGTGCCTGGCCGGGCTCGAAAAGCCTGTCAAGGGGACCGTCAGGATCGATTCCGCGGTCGCCGTCCAGGATGGCGGCGTTCTGCTCGAGGCGCAGGAACGACCTGTTGGCATGGTCTTCCAAAGTTACGCGTTGTGGCCGCACATGACGGTGTTCCAGAACATCGCGTACCCGTTGACCGTCGGCCCACGCTCCCGCCGGCCGGACCGCTCCTACGTGGAAACCCGCGTGGTAACCGTCATGGAGGCGATGCAGATCGGTCATCTTCGTGACCGGAAGATCGGCGAACTGTCGGGTGGGCAGCAGCAGCGGGTCGCACTCGCAAGGGCTGTGGTGGCGGGAAACAAGGTGGTCTTGTTCGACGAGCCGTTGTCCAACATCGACGCGAAGGTGCGAGAACAACTTCGTGCCGAATTGAAATCCATGCAAAAGGAATTCGGCTTCACGGCAGTTTACGTGACCCACGATCAGGCGGAAGCGATGGACCTCGCCGACAAGATCGTCGTCCTCGATCACGGCAAGATCGTCCAGGTCGGCGACGCCCGGGACATCTACTACAGCCCGACCACACGACACGTCGCGGAGTTCATCGGTACCAGCAATTTGATTTCCGGGACCATCGAGGTCGAGAACCACGACGAAGCGATGGGGCGACGGGTTGCGTCCACCGCGATCGGCAACATCCCTACCGAGGTGGGCAACCTCGACGATGACGTCATCGTGTCCGTCCGTGCGCACGACTGGTGGCTCGCCCCGGACTCGCCGTCGGCGACCAATGGGCTGGCCGGTGAGATCACGTCCGCAACACTCCTCGGGCACTACAGTGATTACGTCGTCGAAGTTGACGGTGTCTCGGTGCACGTGTGGGCCGACGACCTGCCGTGGGCTGAAGTGGGAGCCAAGGTCCGGGTCGGCTTCGATCAATCGAAGGCGCGGGTGTTCGTCAAATGAGCACAACGCTTCTCGACCGCACCCCCGAACCCGAGCTGGAATCGACGCCGCGCAAGAAGCCGCTGCTCACCTTCCGGGGTGTGTGCTGGATCGTGATGGCGATCGTCGTCTTCCTGATCCTGTACCCGCTGGTTCGCACCGCACTGGGAATGCTGGGGATAGGCACGGATGCCGCCCAATTGGGCCAGATGTGGGCCACGTTCTGGCAGCGGTCCACGCTGACGATGACAGTCAACACCGTGCTCGCGGTCGGGATTGCCGGCATCGGTGCTCTCGCGGCGGGCGCGTTGTTCGCCTGGGCCAACGAGCGGACGGATGCTCGTCTCGGGTTCGCCGCGAGGTCACTGCCTTTGATCCCGATGTTCATTCCGTCTATCGCCGCCGCGGTGGGGTGGGTGTTCCTGGCGTCGAGCAATGCGGGTCTGCTGAATGTGCTGATCCGGAATGTGCTGGGCACAGTAGGCATCGAGATGACCGAGGGCCCGTTGAACATTCACTCGTGGCCCGGACTGATCTTTGCGTACTTCCTGTTCTTGACGCCGTACGCCTATCTGACCATCAGTAGCGGACTGCAGTCGCTCGACCCGGCTCTCGAGGAGGCGTCCCGCTCGTCCGGTGCCAGCGCGTTCACCACCTTCCGTCGGGTGACCCTGCCAAGCCTGCGGCCGTCCCTCGCCGCCAGTGTGCTGCTGATCGCGACGATGGGTTTCGCGCTGTTCTCGATTCCTCTCGTGATCGGCACTCCCGCGGGGATCGACGTCCTTCCGGTCGAGATCGTCCACATGGTGGCCCACGAGTATCCGAGCAATAAGGCGGGTGCGCTCGGCCTGAGCATCGTCGTGGTAGCGGTAGTCATTCTGTGCTGGATGCTCCAACGACGGTTGGTGCGCTCTGGCGGCCACGCGACGATTTCCGGTCGGGGAGCACGGTCAGCGGCGCTGCAGCTCGGACGCTGGCGGTGGCCCGTCCGCATAGCGATGCTGGGCTTCATGGCGCTGACCGCGGTGCTGCCACTGCTCGGGCTCATTGCTGTGTCCCTGCAGAGTTACTGGACGGCGAACTTCTCGTTCTCGTCCCTCACGTTATCCAACTATGAATCGTTGTTCGACAACGAACTTGTCTGGGGCGGTTTGCAAAACAGCGTTGTGCTGGCGGCGATCGGAGCAACGGCGGCGATCGTTGCCGGCGCGCTGATTACGATGGTAGTCGAATCGCGCCGCTCGAAGGTGACGCAAACGCTCGACGGCATCGTCAAGATCCCCGCCACACTCACCCACATCATCATCGCGGTGGCGTTCGTGGTGGCGTTTGCGGGTGCGCCGTTCTACCTGGTCGGCACGTACGCGATTTTGATGCTCGCCTACGTCGTGCTGTACATCCCGCAGGCCACCTTCTACTCGTCGGCGGCATACCACCAGGTGGGTCGGCAGTTGACGGAGGCGTCCGCGACTTCGGGCGCGGCGGCGTGGACCACGTTCCGGCGCGTTCTCCTGCCTTTGATGGCCCCGGGTCTCATTGCAGGGTGGTCGTTGTTGTTCGTGCTGATCACCGGCGACATCACGGCGTCGTCGATGCTTGCCGGAACCCACACGCCGGTGGTCGGGTTCGTCATTCTCGACCTGTGGACCAGCGGAACCTATCCGCGGTTGGCCGCGCTGGGTGTGCTGATGACCGTCGTTGCCAGCATCGTGGTTCTGACCGTCATGTGGCTGCGAGACAAACTTCGGCTGGTCCTGTAGTCGTCGTTCCTTCTCCGATCACCCTCGACATCCCCTCGAAAAAGGAAGTCCTCATGCGTTTGTCCCTGAAAACGTGCGCAATAGGCGCTGTGAGCGCACTGGCGCTGGCGGCGTGCAGTGGTGGCGAGCCGGAAACACGCGGCGCTATACCGACTCTCGATGCCGACCTACCCGCGTCCAGCATTGTGGAGGCCGCTCAGAAGGAAGGAAAAGTGGTGTGGTACACACCTATTCCCGAGTTCGGCATCAGCGACGTGCTGGTCGGCTTCGAGAAGGCATATGGCATCAAGGTCGAGGTTGTCCGGTTCCCCGGTAACACCCTCATCCAGCGCTACAGCGCCGAGCGGGAAGCAGGCCAGGTACTCGCCGACGTCATGCACATCCCGGAGACGGCATTCTTCGAGGATTCGAAGGACAAGGGCTGGTTCGCCGACCTCAACGAATCGGAGGTTCCGGCGCTGGCGAACTGGCCACAGCAATTCATTCCCGATGATCATTACGTCATGGTCAATACACAGCCGATCGGGATCACCGTCAATACCGACGAGTTCGATCCGGCCGAGGTGACGTCATGGGATTCGCTGCTCGACAAGCGCGCGTCGACCCGGTTCGCGATGGTCGACCCGACGAACAATCCGTACTATCTGGCTTGGCTTCGGATGCTCGAGGAGCAGTACGGCCCCGAGTTCCTGGAATCGATTGCGGCGCAGTCGCCCAAGAAGCTCGACAGCGCTGTTCCGGCAGCGCAACAGGTTGCGGCCCATGAATCCGTGCTGATGGCGCCGGCCGCCGTGTCGGGTTCGTTGGCTCTGCAGAACGAGGGCGCGCCGATCGAGACCGTCTACCCGGAACCAACAGTGGGTATCGAGGGGTACGTCGGGGCATCGGCCGACGGTCCGCACCCCAACGCGGCCAAGCTGTTCGTGAACTATCTGCTTACGCGTGCGGGGCAGGAGGTGCTGAACAGGGGATATGCGGCGTCACCGCTGCCCGATATCCCTGACTCGATTCCGATGCCCGAGGGGTACACGCGGGCCGATACGGCGGCCGCGATTGCCGAGAAAAAACGTCTGCTGGGCCTGATCGGCCTGTAGTGCGACTATCGGGTGTATGCGATAAGGCCACCGCTTGACCGACCCACCGCTGAAGGCGGGAAGGGTGGGCGGTGGCCGTCGTGTTTCGAGGCGCACTGGCCAAATCGAGATCTGGATCACTTCCTGACTTGATTATTCGAACTATTCGCATTATTCTGTTGTTACAGCGTTTGCTCGCGCATCCTTCGAGCCGCTCGGTCGGCTCTTGCGGGATAACGACTTTCATGAGAATCCGCGCCTCTCCTATTCCGAGGAGTCTTGAAACGCATGTGGGATTTCGAAACTGACCCAGAATTCCAGGAAAAGCTCGACTGGGCCGACCAATTCATGACGAACGAGGTCGAGCCGCTGCAGTACGTCATCAAGCACCCGCTCGACCTGAGCGATCCCGTGCGCCAGGAGTTGATTCCTCCGCTCCAGGAAGAAGTGCGCCGGCAGGGTCTGTGGGCGTGCCACCTGGGTCCCGAACTCGGCGGCCCGGGATATGGCCAGCTCAAGCTCGCCCTCCTCAACGAGATTCTCGGTCGTAGCGGACCGGGACCGACCGTGGGCCCGATCGTCTTCGGTACCGCCGCCCCCGACACGGGCAACGCCGAGATCCTGGCGCATTACGGCACTCCAGAGCAGAAAGATCGCTACCTCAGGCCCCTGATCGACGGCTCGACGTTCTCGGCCTTCTCGATGACCGAACCTCAGGGGGGATCCGACCCGAAGGTATTCACCACCACTGCCGTCGAGGACGGCGACTCGTGGGTGATCAACGGCGAGAAGTGGTTCTCCTCGAACGCGCGCTGGGCGGAAGTCCTCCTTGTGCTGGCGGTGACCGAGCCGGAGGCGCACATTTCAAAGCGGATGTCGATGTTCGTCGTACCGGTGCACACTCCCGGTGTCGAATTCATCCGCCACGTCCAGGTGGCCGGCTGGGTCGAGGGCGACGGCGGCGGCGATCACAGCTACATCCGATACAACAACGTCCGGATTCCCAAGGACGCTCTCCTCGGAGACCGTGGCCAGGGCTTCGGTGTTGCGCAGACCCGACTCGGTGGCGGCCGCGTCCATCACGCGATGCGCAGCGTCGGCCACATGAAGTTGGCCCTGGACATGATGTGCGAGCGGGCACTCTCGCGCACCACGCAGGGCGAGCAGCTCGCGCAGAAACAGCTCGTGCAACAGATGATCGCCGAAGCGTGGATGGAAATCGAACAGTTCCGCCTGCTCGTGCTCCAGACCGCGTGGAAGATCGACCGCTACAACGACTACAACAAGGTCCGGATGGATATCTCGGCTGTGAAGGTCGTCGCCTCGAAGGTGTTGTCCGAAGTAGCAACCAAGGCACTGCAGATCCACGGCTCATTGGGCCTGTCGGAAGAGATGCCATTTGTCAGCATGCTCGTCAACGGCCTCCACGTGGGTCTCGCCGACGGCCCGAGTGAGATCCACACCCTGGGCGTCGCGAAGCAACTCCTGACGCAGTACAAGCCGACCGACGGAGTCTTCCCGTCCCAGCACATTCCCACCCTGACCGAACAGGCGCGCACGAAGTACGCGTCCACTCTCGTGAAGCACGGTAAATGACGATGATCACCGAAACCGGTCGCGCGCTGCGTGAACGCGCACAAGGACGTAAGGCCCCGCAGCTGCAGCAGGCCCTCGTCGAACTCGACGGCAAACTCGGCCAGTGGTCCGACGAGTTCATCTTCGGTGACGTCTGGGACGGCGACGAGATGTCGTTCGAGGAGTGCATGCTCGTCGCGATCACCGCGTTGGCCGCGACGGGACGTACCAACCAACTGCGCAACTACCTGCACGGGGCGCTGCAGAACGGGATCCCCGCTGACAAGCTCCAATCCGCGCTGCGGATGCTCGTCGTCTACATCGGCTTCCCCGGCGCGATCGGTGCGCTGCAGGAACTACAGACGGCGGTCAAGGTACACGAACGGGCACAGAAATGACGTCGACAGTAACTCGGACCATCGCCGAGCACACGGCTGATCTCGCAGAATGGATCGGAGAGAACAGCGACACCTTGGACAATTTTCGTCGTACGGTGGCGGGTGGGGTACGCGCAGAAATTGAGCACAATCGCGAACTGATGACCCTGCTGTACGAGGCCGGTTGGTCGCGGTGGGGTTGGCCCGAGGAAGTCGGCGGCCTGGGTGGTTCCGAGCTACACCGGGCAGCACTCTACGACGGGCTGGGCGCCGCCGGAATCGAAATACCCGAGGTCTTCGTCATCATCGAGACGGTCGCGCCGGTCCTGGCGCACTACGCGCCCGAGCTCGCGGCCGATCACCTCCCGGCCTATCTGCGCGGCGACGAGGTCTGGGGACAAGGATTCTCCGAACCCGAGGCCGGCAGCGACCTCGCCTCGGTACGCACCTCCGCCCGCGCCACCGACGACGGCTTCCTGCTCAACGGGCAGAAGATCTGGATGACCCTCGGCCCCAGTGCGGACTACGCGTTAGTGCTCGCCCGGACGGGTACCACCGAGAGTCGCCACCGCGGCCTGACGATGCTCTGGGTGAACCTGGCATCGGCGGGCGTCACGGTGCGGCCCATCGTCGCGGCGAACGGCCGCGAAGAGTTCGCGGAAGTGTTCTTCGAAGACGTCGAAGTCCCCGCCGAGTACCTGGTGGGTCCGCAGGACGGCGGTTGGGGCGTTGCTATGTTCCTGCTGCAGTACGAGCGTGGAATGTATGCGTGGTTGCGCCAATCGATCCTGCACCACCGACTCTCCGCGGTCGCGGGCCGCGTACGCCCGGGCGACACCCGGCTCTCGCGGGCCGTCGGGGAGGCCTTCGTCCTGTTGGCGGCGCTTCGTGCCCGCAGCGTCACGACCGTGACTGCGCTTGCCGAGGGACGGAATCCGGGCCCGGTGGTGTCCGTGGACAAGATGCTGTTGTCGTCCGCGGAACGCGCGACGTTCGAAGCGGCCCGAAAGGCACAGTTCGAGGAGTTTGTCGTCAGCGATGACCTCGAATCGACGACGTTGCGTGACGAGTGGTTCTACAGCCGCGCGACCTCGATCTTCGGTGGCGCCGTCGACGTGCAACGCGACATCGTTGCGCAGCACGTGCTGTGCCTGCCCAAGGGAGGGTCATGAATCCAGACGAACTCGAGCTGATCACAGGCACCGCCTACCGCCTGTTCGAGCAGGGCGACAGCTACGCGCTCGTGGACGAGTTGGTGGGTGCGGGTCTCGAGAAGGAATTGCACTCCGACGACGAGCTCACCGGGGCGCTGATGACACTTCAGGGACGCGTGGGCGCAACCTCGACCCTGCTCTCGCTGATCGTCAGTGGTTCCGCGTTCGACCCCTCCTGGACGGCCGTGCTGCCCTTGCTGGGTACCCACGCCGCGCCCGGACAGCGGCAGGGCGACCTCGTGGTCGACGGCCTCGCGATCAACCCACACACGGCCGGTCCATACCTGGTGTATACCCCGGAGGGGGCGGTGCTCGTACCGTCCGACGGCGTGATCACCACGCCGGCGAACGGGCTCGATCCGGACCTGGGCCTGCACACCGTGATCGGCACTGTGGCGTTGGGATCCTGCACCCCAGTGGACGGGTTGCGGTGGGACGACGCCGAGGTGCGTGCCCTGCGCGCTGTCGCCTACGAGCTAATCGGACTCGCCGAACGTGCCCTGACCCGGGCAGTCGAGCACGTCACCGAACGCAAGCAGTTCGGCAAAGCGATCGGCACCTTCCAGGTGGTCCAGCATCGGCTGGTCGACGCGAACACGGCCCTGGCGGCCGCGAAGGCCGTCCTCGAATCCACTCCCGGCTCGGATGACCTGCTCGCAGCGCTGGCGGCAAAGGCTTGGGCGGGGCGAGCTGCCCGCGAAGCGGTCGATGCAGCCCAACAGTTCTGCGGGGCCATGGGGTTCACCTGGGAGTTCGGCCTGCACGAGCTGGTGCGTCGGATCACCGTCGTTGAGGCACTCTTCGGCGACTCTGACCGGCTCATCGAGGAGATCGGCGACATCCTGGTCGGCCGCTCGGATGCCCCCCGCCTGGCCGCACTGTGACCACGCAAAATGCACAAACCGCGAACACGGAAAGGAGGGCTCAATGAAGAACGTCGCAATCGTCGGTGTCGGTATTCACCCATTCGGTCGGTTCGACTACGGCTACCGGCAGATCGGTGAAGTCGCCATGCGGGATTGCCTCGCCGACGCGAAGCTCCAGCCCGAGGATGTCGACATGGTCCTCGTGGCCAACGTCGGCGCCGAAATGGCCAAAGGTCACAACATCGTCAATCGTGTGCGCTACATCGGCAAGCCGATCATCAATGTCGAGGCCGCATGTGCCTCGGGCGGTTCGGCATTGTCGCTCGGCGCATCGCTCATCGAGTCGGGTGCGGTAAAGACGGTGCTCTGCCTCGGTGTGGAGAAGGCGCCCCGCGGGTTCATCGCCGGCGCAGGCTTCGAGAACTGGCAGATCGAATCCGGATTGGGCGTCAACCCACTGTATTTCTCCTTCCAGGCGCAGGACCTGATGCGCACCACCGACGCCACCCTCGAGGACCTGGCCGACGTCGCGGTGAAGAACCACGGCCACTCGGTCCACAACCCCCACGCGATGTATCGCAGGGAATTCACCCGCGGCGAAGTTCTCGCGAGTCGCCCCGTCTGTGACCCGTTGACGCTTCTCATGCTGTGCACACCCAACGAAGGTGCGGCCGCCGTGGCACTGATGGACAAGGACGAGGCCGCCAAGCGCGGGTTCGACAACTCCATCCGGATCGGCGGCATCGGCCTCGCCTCCCGGGCGACCGACGACTGGTTCGTTCCAGCGCCGTCGCTGCAGTCCGAGATGACCAGCATCAGTGCACGCGCCGCGGACACGGCCCTCGAACAGGCCGGAATGGGTGTCGACGACATCGACCTGGTGGAGTGCCAAGACACGGACGCTGCATCCGAACTCATCGCCTACCGCGATCTGGGTCTGTGCAACAAGGGCGAGGAAGCAGAGCTGCTACGTTCGGGTGCAACGACACTCGGAGGATCGATCCCGGTGAACGTCTCCGGAGGGTTGTTGTCCAAGGGAGAGCCGCTCGGTGCCTCCGGCCTCGGTCAGGTCCACGAACTCGTCACCCAGCTGCGCGGCACCGCTGGGCCACGCCAGGTCAAGGACGCGAGAGTCGGGATGGCGCACGTGATGGGCGCCGGCCACAACGCCTGCGTGGTGGTGGTGCAGCGATGACGACGACCATTCCTACCGCAGACCAGCGGTACGTCCCTGCGCCGGTGGGTGAGATCACGTCCCTACTCGCGTCGACGTGCGACACCTGTAGCCGCACCCACTTCCCAACGGTCGCCGAATGCCCCGCATGTGGCGGCGTAGTACACGAGACACGCCTCTCCCGCGGCCGGCTGTCGGCCCTGACCGAGGTGACCGCCCCGCCGCCCGGAGCGCTCATCGAGCCGCCCTACCACGTCGGCATCACCGATTTCGCGGAGGGAATCCGCGTCATCGGACTGGTAGACGGCGACGCCGTCGTCGGCGACGAGATCGAGGTCGCCGTATTCGAGTACCACCCCGACCGGAGCACTTTCGCCTTCCGTCGCCGGATTTCGTGAGCCCCCACCTTTCGTCTACAGATTGGAACGACATGACTGCCACCCTGCCCGACAACCACGTCCCCGAAGCGCTGCGCGATGTGAAGATCATCGACTGCGACGCGCACCTAACCGAGCCCGCCGATCTGTGGACCTCCCGGGTGCCGGCGTCGATGCAGGGCCGCGTGCCGGTCCAGAAGACCATCGACGGCATCACCGCCTGGTACCTACACGACGAGGTGTGGGCAAGCACGGGCGGAAACACGATCTCGACCGGACGCGAGAAGGTTCTCGGCGCTCATGTCGTGCAACCATTTTCGAACATCGATATTTCGTCGTGGGACACCAAGGAACGCCTCGCGTTGATGGATGACCAGGGCATCCACGCGCAGATCCTGTACCCGAACGGTATCGGCTTCGCATCTAACCACGTCTTCGCAATCGAGGATGAGGTCGAGCGCACAACCGTCCTGCAGGTCTACAACGACTTCCTCATGCAGACACAGATCGAATCCAACGGTCGCCTGTTCCCACAGGCTCTACTGCCGATCTGGGACATGGACCTGACGATCAAGGAGATGACCCGCCTGATCGACCAGGGCATGCGCGGCTTCACTCTGTCCGACAAGCCCGAGCTCATCGGCCTGCCCGAGCTGCCCGAGTCCTACTTCGATCCGATGTGGGAGCTGTTCAACCAGACCGGGGCGGTGCCCAACTTCCACATCGGCGCCGGTGCTCGCCGCGAAGACCTGGAAGCCATGCGCGGCAACATCGGACAGAAGGCATCCGGCACCGCCGGCCCCGACGTCACCGGTGTCGCCAAGCCGGCATGGCGGTCGTTCGGCAAGCAGCGGCAGCTCGCCGTGGGTGCAACGCAGATGTTCATGTCGAACGTGCGCATCATCGTCAACCTGTGCATGTCCGATCTGTTCGACCGCTACCCGAACCTCAAGGTCGTCTCGGCCGAGTCGGGTATCGGCTGGATCCCCTTCATCCTCGAGGCGATGGAATTCCAGTTCGATGAGATGGTCACTCACGACCACGAGCTGGCGGCGGCGAAGCGCCGGCCCACCGAGTACTTTCGGGACCACCTGTTCGCGATGTTCTGGTTCGAGGAGATCGGCGCGGCAAAGCTGCTCGAGGACATCGGCATCAACAACGTCCTGGTCGAGACGGATATCCCGCACCCGACCTGCCTGTTCCCCGGGCCGCGCGAGCACTTCGCGCGAGTCATGAGCGGGCTTCCGGAGCACACGATCAAGCGGGTGCTGCAGGACAACGCCGCCGAGCTCTACAAAATCGACATCAGCTGACGAAGAGGCCGCGTGCCCCGGTCGGGGCACGCAGCCCGGATGCCCCGCTCAGTAATCTCATCGAAGGAAACCCATGAGTACACCCGAATTCGGCTCGGACAAGAGGTTCGCCGGCAAGGTCGCGATCGTCACCGGCGCATCGCGGGGAATCGGCCTGTCGGTCGCTCAGCGGTTGGCCGCCGACGGCGCCGCCGTCGTCATGAACGCCCGCAAGCCAGACATTCTTGCCGAGGCAGTCGAGGAGATACAGAATGCGGGTGGACGTGCGGTCGGTGTCCCCGGGAGCATCAACTCGGAGACCCTGCCCGGTGCATTGGTCGACGCGGCCCACTCCGAGTTCGGTTGTCTCGATGTGATCGTCAACAACGCGGCCACGTCCGCGTCGTACGGGCCTCTGATGGACGTGACGAAGGATGCGTTCCACAAGACCATGCTCGCCAACACATGGCCGGCGCTGAACCTCGTCCAGTTGGCTGTGGCAGCCGGCATGCAGAACGGTGCGGTCGTCAACGTGCTCACCACCGGCGCCGAACGGGTGCATCCGGTCACCGGCCCCTACACCGCAAGCAAGGCGGCACTGGCGAGTCTGACCACCACCCTCGCGCGAGAGCTGGGGCCGAAAGGCATTCGCGTGAACGCTGTTTCGCCCGGGCTGGTGCGTACCGAACTCGCCCGTGCACTGTGGGACGGCGAGCGCGGACCTCAGGAGGAGCGGCTCGTCCCGCTCGGCCGGCTGGGCCAGCCCACCGACATCTCGTCGGCCATCTGCTTCCTGCTGTCGGACGAGTCGGAATGGATCACCGGATCTACCATCCGCATCGACGGTGGACGCATCCACGTCGGCGGCGAGCCCGCTGACCTGATCGGGGTCTACTGATGGGATCGCAGGATTTTCCTGGTCTCGAGGACGCCATCAACGAGGCACTCTCCAAAGACGAGCCCGGCTCGGCCGTCTCGTCGGTCGAGGTGCTCGAAGGCGGGCACTCGGGTATCACGCTCGCGGCGAAGAAGGCCGACACCGATGGTGTCGCCGGGGTGGTCATCAAGGTCGCTCCTCCCGGCCGGCCGCCGAGAGGACGCCACGACGTTCTTCGGCAGGCCCATATCCTCGACGCGCTGGTGGACGTCGACGGGCTCGTCGTCCCCCGGGTTCTCACCCGCGGATCGGGGGAGTGGACGTTCTATGTGATGGAACGTTGCGCCGGCGAAGCCGCCGAGCCCGTCCTGGATTCCTCGACACGGGTTTTCGACCACGGCGTCGTCCGTGCCCGCGCAGAGGCCGCCGCCCGGATGCTCGGCGTACTGCATCGCCAGCCGATCACCGCGGTCGCCGGAGCGGACTCCGAAACACCCAATATCGAGGCCGAACTCACCCGGTGGGCGAAGGTTGCGGCCGCGGCCTACGAAGACGATGCACCCGGTATCTCGGCGCTACCCGACGCGCTGCGAGCGACGATGCCCTCCACCGTCGAAGCCCCGGTCCTCGTCCACGGCGACTACCGACTGGGCAACGTCCTCTTCGACGGGGTAACCCCCACCGGCATCATCGATTGGGAGATCTGGACCGCGACGACTCCCGGCGTCGACATCGGCTGGTTCCTGGCCTTCTGCGACCCGAACCTGTTCCCCGGAGTCGGTGCACCGGTGGACGGCATGCCAACGGCGGATGAGCTTCTCGCGACGTATTACTCCGCCGGTGCGTTCCGCATCGCGGATATCGACTGGTTCCATGCGTTCGGCCGGTTCAAGCTGGCCGCGGTGATGGCCCACAATCTGCGTCGTCACCGCGAAGGACGCCATGTCGACCCGTTCCAGGAGCAGTTGCCCTCGACCATCGCGGCGCTGATCAACTCGGCTCGGACCATTTTGGACGGTGGCAGGTGAGATCCGGGCTGCCGCTCGGGCCCGGTTCCATCGGAATCGGGCTGACCTCGAGTGCGGGACCGGCGGAGGATGCGGTACGTCGGTTGCGGCGTGAGGCCTACGCCGCAGCGGACTGCGGCTTCGACGGTGTGACGCTGAGCGAGCATCATGGCGGCTTTCCTGGATACTTCCCGAACCCGATTCTGTTGTGCGGCCTGCTTCTGGCCGACATGCGCCACGGCTGGGCGGCGGCGTCACCGAGCATCCTGCCGCTGCGCAACCCCTATAGTGTCGCCGAGGATCTCGCCTGGATCGGCGCTGCATACCCGGGCCGGGTCGCCGCAGGGTTCGTCCCCGGTTATCAGGAGCGGGACTTCGACGCGGTGGGTGCCGATTTCGAGACGCGGTCGGCCACCTTCTGGTCGCATCTGAGCACCCTGACCGGTGTCCTGCGCCCAACGGACGTGCCGCACCCAGTGCTCTCCGCCGACGCCGCGATCGCCGACGCCCGAGTTCGAGACCTGACCGTACTGGTAGGTGTGGCCGGTCCGCTCGGCGCCCGTCGGGCAGCGAACGCCGATGTCGGTCTGTTGTTGATGTCACTCGACAGCGCGGCAGCCACCGCAGCCCTGATCGGGCACTACGAGGAGGCGGGCGGCAACCGGAGCTGTGTCCTGATCAGGCGCGTGTGGGTCGGGGACTCGGCAACCGCGGATCGCCGCCACGACCTGTGGTCACAGGCATCGTCAGGACGCGAGAAGTGGCTGACCACATCGCCGAACAGCGTCATCAGCGGCGAACCCGGCGCGGTTGCCACCACCCTCGTCGACGACCTGCGGACATCTGGTGCCTCGGCGCTCAACATCCGAGTCAACGTCGACAAGGCGAACCCCGCCGACGTGTTACGCCAGATCGAACTGATCGGAGCGGAAGTCCTTCCCCGCGTCCGATCGTCGATGGGCTGGCAGGTGCCGGAACCATCCACTGCACTCACGAGAGGAATTCAATCATGACTACGAACAACGCGTCAGGTCCGCGTGGAGGTGTGCTCTCCGGCATCAAAGTGGTGGAACTGGCCCACGTGATCGCGGGCCCGCTGGCCGGCACCCTGCTCGCCGATCTCGGCGCGGACGTCGTCCATGTCGAAGCGCCGGGCACCGGGGACACCGCACGCTTTCAAGGTCCGGACAAGGACGGAGTCCGGTTGTGGTGGAAGGTATCCGGACGCAACAAGCGATCGGTGACCCTGGATCTACGTCAGCCCGAGGGCAGGGAGCTCGCCCGGGAGCTGATCGCGTGGGCCGATGTGCTCATCACCAACATGCGGTACTCGACCCTCGAGAAGTGGGGCTTCGACTGGAACACCCTGCACGCACAGCATCCCAAGCTCGTGATGCTGCAGATCTCCGGCAACGGCGCCACCAGCTCCGCCCGCAACGACCCGGGATTCGGCAAGGTCGGCGAGGCCCGCAGCGGTGTCGTGCACCTGACGGGCTTCCCGGACGGACCGCCCGTTCACACCGGCTTCTCCCACGGCGACAGTGTGACCGCACTCATGGGTGCCTTCGGTATCGCCTCGGCACTGGTGCGACGAAATGAGCCGGACTTCACCGGCGAATGGATCGACATCGCGTTGTTCGAGCCGCTCTTCCGCCTCATCGAATGGCAAGTCATCATTGCCGATCAGCTCGGCACCGTGCCCAGCCGGGCAGGCAACCAGCTGGCGGTCGCCCCGGCGGCGGTGGTGAACACGTTCCTCACCGCCGACGAGGTGTGGATCACAGTAACTTCGGGAACCCCACGGTCGGTGCAGAAGATCGCGGAGATGCTCGGGGAGCCGGCTGAGGACTACCGCACCGTGCAGCAGCAGACCGCCCGCAAGGAGCGGCTCGACACCCTCCTGCACAAGTGGATGAGCGCCCGCACCGCCGACGTCGCCATCAAGGAAATGGCCGATGGGGAGGTGGTGGGTTCGCGGGTCTATTCCGCGGCCGACATCCTCGAGGATCCGATCTACGCCGAGCGCGAGGACATCATCTCGATCGAGGATCGCGACCTCGGGTCCGTCAAGATGCAGGGCGTGATACCGCGCATGCACCAACATCCAGGCTCGGTGTGGCGGACCGGGGCTCACCTGGGGGAGGACAACGATCTCGTCCTCGGTGACTGGCTCGGCAGGAACGCTGCCGAACTGGTCGCCCTCGCTAAGAAGGGTGTGATCTGATGTCTGCACATCGTGGCCGCCATAATTACCGAACCATCAAGAGCATCCTCGAGACACCGATCATGGACGATCACAAGTGGGGGAAGCTGCCCAACATTCCCGCCGACATGATCTTCCTCGACCTCGAGGACTCCGTGGCGCCGAATCTGAAGGAGCAGGCGCGCGAGCGCGTCGTCCGCTCGCTCGCGGAGAAGGCGTTCGACGGTGAGAAGCTGCTGCTGCCGCGCGTCAACCACCTCAGCACCCGGTGGGGCAGGGAGGACGTCGAGGCGCTCGCGGCCGCCAAGCCGGATGTGGTGGCGTATCCCAAGATCCGGTCTGCCGCATGCGTCGACGAGGTACTCGAGGCGTTCCGTGCACACGGTGCCGATCCTGATATCTTCGCGATCATCGAGACCGCGGAGTCGGTGCTGAATGTCCGTGAGATCGCGTCACATCCGAGCGTGATCGGCTTGATGTCCGGACCTGCGGACATCAGCCTGGATGCGGGTATCGAACTGTACGAACCCGGTGGTGCACTCAATCGGATCTTCCTGGTGACCAAGGCGCTCACCGTGCTCGCCGGTGCCGCCTACGGTTTGGCTGTCACGGACATCGCCTACGCCGAGAACATCCGGGACCTCACCGAGATCCGCCGCCGCGTCGAGGATTCGCGGCGTATGGGCTTCACCACCATGACGACCTTCTACCCGCCACACGTCGACATCATCAACGATGTCTTCAGTCCCGGGCACGAGGAGATCGCAGCCGCACAAGCGATCGTCGAGACCTACGAGACGGCACTGTCGGAAGGAAAGGCTGCGGCCCTGACCGAAGCGGGCACCCCAGTGCTTGTGCACGAGTATGAGAAGGCGCTCGCACTCCTCGCACGGTGAGTAGAGCCGAGGACCGATTCGACCGAAACATAGTGGAAACGAGGTAAGTATGGACGCCGTCGACACAGCCCTGATGATTCTCCGGGTGACTCTCGGCGTTGTGATAGCCGCACATGGCTACGCGAAATTCTTCCGCGGTGGGCGGATTCCGGGGACAGCAGGGTGGTTCGAGAGCATCGGAATGAAGCCGGGACGATTCCATGCTCTTCTCGCAGCGTCGACCGAGGTGGCAGCGGGAATTCTGTTGGTGCTGGGAATGCTGACACCGCTCGCCGCGGCGCTGGTGATCGCCCTGATGCTCGTGGCTGCGTGGACAGTACACCGCGGCAACGGTTTCTTCATTGCCGGAAACGGCTGGGAATACAACCTCGTGTTGGGGCTGTCAGCCTTCGTCCTCGCGGTGGCCGGGCCAGGGACCGTCAGCATCGACCATGTGCTCTTCGGTGAGCACCCGCCGATCGGAGTCCTCGGTGGAACGGTCGCAGCCGTGGTGGGACTGGCCGGAGGCATTGGCACTCTCGCGCTCTTCTTTCGACCGGCCACCGTAGTGCTATCGCCGGGCCCAGAGCGGGCCGCCGGTAGCAAACAACCCTGAAATCGGTCATCACACAGCATTCATGGAGCAGGACAATGAACGAGAAGGTCGCTGAACTGAGGGAACGGGACCTGGCCGTGGTGCTTGCGGTGCTCACGGGACAGGCGGTATCGGGACGCCGGATACGTGAGGCTTCGCCTGTGACCAATTCCGCAACATTTGACGAGGAGTACCGCATGGTCGACGAAGAATCCCGCACCACCATCATCGACGGGTTGATCTTTCCCGAGGGACTGCGGTGGCGGGGCGACGAGTTGTGGTTCTGTGACATCGAGGAGCACGAGGTGATCACCGCCGACGCCGCCGGCACGGTACGTGGCCGGCTGGCGTTTCCGGGGGAGTACCCGATCGGTCTTGCATGGACGCCCGACGGCGCGCTCGTCGTCGGTGGGCGGTTCGAGCGGCTCCTCACCTCCCGCAATGGTGAAATACATGTGCTCCGTGACATCGAGGTCGACGGCGTCGTCGATTCGTGGTCGAACGACACGGTCGTCGACGTCGCCGGCCGGATCTACGTCTCCAGCTTCGGCAAGGCCTACGACCTCAGCGACCACGGATCGAACGAGCAGAAGCTCGAGGGCGCCGGCCGGATCCTGCTCGTGGACCTCGACGGAAACATCCGCAAGGTGGCCGGCGGTCTGTCGATGCCCAACACGATGCAGATCACCCCGGACGGCGGCACCCTGATCTGCTGCGACAGCTTCGCGCACCGGGTGGTCAAGTACGCAATCCAGCGGGATGGCTCCTTGGGGCCGGGGCAACTCTTCGCCCAGTTCGACGAGATGACCGACGGCTCGACACTGGACCGCGCCGGTGGGCTCTGGGTCGCGTTCCCGCACGTCAAGCAAGCTCGTCGGGTACTCGACGGCGGTGTGGTGACGGACGTGATCGAGTTTGAGGACGAGGTGTTCGACGTCGCGCTCGGTGGCCCCGCTGGCATCTCGCTCTTTGCCGCCACCTCGAACCTGGCCGCCACGACGCCCCCGGCGGACGGGTCCGAACGAGCACGACCGGGACGGATCATCCGCATCGAGGTCGACGTCCCGGCCGCGTGACAATGCGTGCCGGATAGGTGAGGTCGGAGATGGGAGTAGATGTGTCAGAGGTCGACGTCAATGAGATGCTGGGCAGGGCATCCGGAAAACTGCTAATCGGTGGGGATTGGGTGGCGCCCCGGGCCGGTGGACTGTTCGAGACCGTCGACCCCGGGACGGGGCTGCCCGTCGGCATGATCGCGGCCGGTGACGAGACGGAGATCGACACCGCCGTCGCAGCGGCCCGCGACGCCTTCGAGGCCGGGCATTGGCGCAGTCTGCCCGGATCGGAACGGGCAAAGGTGCTCTGGCGCATCGCCGACCTGATCGAACGGCACCACAACGAGTTGACGCTCTTGGAGTGTGTGGATCAGGGCCAGCCGCCCGCCTACCTGGGCGCTATGGTGACCGGTTCGGCGAACTGCTTCCGGTACTACGCGGGGCTCGCCGACCACATCTACGGGGTGGCAACCGATGTCGTCGCTGGCGGCGAGCCTATTCACGCCTACACACGCCAGGAACCCATCGGGGTCGTCGGGATGATCGTTCCCTGGAACGCGCCGCTGCTGATGGCGGCCTGGAAGGTTGCCCCGATGCTGGCGGCCGGGTGCGCGGGTGTGCTCAAACCGGCCGAGGAGACCTCCCTCACCGCTCTGCGACTCGGTCAACTGGTGATCGAGGCGGGCGTGCCCGCGGGAGTGGTGAACATCGTCACCGGTCGCGGCGACATCGCCGGTGCCGCGTTGGCTGCCCACCCCGACGTCGACAAGATCGCATTCACCGGGTCCACTGACGTCGGGAAGCAGCTGGTTCACGCTGCCGAGGGAAATCTGAAGCGGCTCACTTTGGAGCTGGGCGGAAAATCACCGTTCATTGTTCTCGACGACGCCGACCTGGACACCGCGATTCCGGCGGCGGCAGCAGCGATCTTCAGCAACTCGGGACAGGTGTGTTCGGCCGGGTCCCGGCTGCTGGTGGACAAACGCGTGGCCGACCGTGTCGTGGAAGGTGTGACTGCTATCGCTCGTCGCACCCGGCCCGGCTACTACACCGACCCGGGGGCGGACATCGGTCCGCTGATCTCGGGCAAACAGCTTGACCGTGTGATCGGTTATGTCGACGCGGCTCGTGCGGCGGGCGCGGAGGTGACGGTGGGTGGTGGACGGACCGGCGACAGGGGATTCTTCATCGAACCCACTGTGCTGACGGCGATCTCACCCGACGCGACGCCCGCACGCGAGGAAATCTTCGGTCCGGTGGTGTCGATTCTGCCGTTCAGTGACGTCGACGAGGTTGTCGCACTGGCCAACGATACGGACTACGGCCTGTCCTCGAGCATCTGGACCGGCGACGCCGCCAGAGGACACGCCGTCGCCCGGCGCCTGCGGGCAGGCCGGGTCGGCATCAACGTGCACAGCGCGGGCGACTACCACCTACCGACCGGGGGATTCAAACAGTCGGGTTGGGGTCGCGAACACGGGCCGAACGGCCTCGATCCCTATCTGGAAGAGAAGTCGGTGTTCACCAAGATCCGCTGAAGAAGGAGCCAACCATGAGCACAACGCGAGCTGCGGTCGTTCGCGGTGTCAAAGAGCCCTGGGAGATCGTCGATCTCGATCTCGACGAGCCGAACGAACGTGAAGTCCTGATCCGGCTCGCCTACTCGGGACTCTGCCAGTCGGATCGGCATTTCCAGGTGGGCGACTTCCCCGCCCGATTTCCGCTCGTCGGGGGCCACGAGGGAGCCGGGGTTGTCGAGAAGGTGGGGCCCGGCGTCACCCGGGTAGCGGTGGGCGATCATGTCGTGTGCTCCTTCCTGCCGGTGTGCGGGACATGCCACTGGTGCTCGACCGGCCACCAGGCGCTGTGCGACCTGGGCCTGAACGCCGGGACCGGGCAGATGCTCGACGGGACCTTCCGGTTCCACCACGGATCCGAGGATTTCGGCGGGGTCTGCGCGCTCGGCACATTCTCCGAGCAGGCCGTCATTTCCGAGTACTCCTGCGTCAAGGTGGATTCTTCTCTCCCGCTCGACGTGGCTGCGCTGCTCGGGTGCGGTGTACCGACGGGTTGGGGTGCCGCCGTCTACGCCGCCGGCGTCCGAGCCGGCGACGTCGTGGTGATCTACGGGTCAGGCGGTGTCGGCAGCAACGCGGTACAAGGTGCAGCCCGTTCAGGGGCATCGATCGTGGCCGTGGTGGATCCGGTTCCGTTCAAGCGTGAGATGGCCGAGACGTTCGGAGCCACTCACACATTCGCCACGCACGAGGACGCGTACGAGTTCATCAAGGAGGCGACCTGGGGACGGCTCGCGAACCACGCGATCATCACCGTCACCGACCACACGGTGGAAATCACGAACCAGGCGACATCGATCGTCGGCAAGGTCGGCTCGGTCATCGTCGTGGCTACCGGCAGGCACGGGGAGAACCAGATCGAGATGAATACGCAGTCCCTCAAGGGTTTCCAGCAACGAATCCAAGGGGTGCTGTTCGGTAACTGCAACCCACTGTCCGACATTCCGCGGCTCGCCGACCAGTACAAACGTGGTGAATTGCGTCTGGACGAGCTCATCACCCGCCGGTACCGCCTGGGCGAGATCAATCAGGCCTTCGAGGACCTCGCCGAAGGCAAGAACATTCGCGGAGTGATCGAACACTCTTGAAGTGTTCCGCCCGAGCGCCGCAGCCAAATTGGTGCTCGGTTCGTCGGGTTGCCCGGTGTGCTCTGCTGTGGCGGGTCGAGTCGACGATGTGACAGCCGAAGACAACTTCTACACAGCATTCGATTGACTACTCGAATTATGCGAACTATTGTCCTATTGTCGGTGTGGCGCGATTCACACGATTCCCACAGTGAGTCCCGTGTCACTCTCTCCCGGATAGCCCAGAAGATGAGGTCGGTCGTCAGATGTTGATAAACCGTGAAGCCGCAGTCGGGGATCAGGATTACAACCCGGATGTGCTGAGGCAACTGGTCGACGCCGAGGAGATCCGGCGCCTGAAGTACGCCTACTGCCGCGCCGCCGACGCAATGGACGCCGAGGGAATGCTCGCAGTGTTCACAGCCGACTGCATCGTGGATCTGTCCGGCGGTCTGGGCGACACCGTTACCGGAATCGACGCCGCGCGGGAGTTCTACTCCGGGGCACTGAGCAAGTTCACGGTGAGTAGCCACCATCTGTCGAACATGGACATCGTGTTCGAATCGGCGGATACCGCTCGGATGGAGTCGTATCTGTACTCGTGGCAACGCTACAAGGAGTATCCCGAGCGTGCGGACCGGCACCGCTGGGCACGATATCGAGATCTCTTCCGGCGCACCGCCGGTGGATGGAAGCAGTCGAAGCTGGTGTGCTATGTCGCCGGCGAGATCACACCGGAAGAACTCGAGCGGGAGGATGAAACGATCCCGCTGCCGCCGTGGCGGTGATCGAACCGTATCCCCTTCCTGAATGACCGCAGTGCATCGAGACTCGCGGATCCCTATTTCCGATCAGACGAAAGCGGAGACGATGGCCGAAGAAACTGGCAGCAACACCTTGACGCGTCCGGGCATCGAGTCCTGGTCGAACCTCTCGCTTCTCATCGGTGGGGAGATGACCGAGGGCCGCGGTGAAACCCTCGACGTCGTCGATCCGGCCACCGAACGGGTGGTCGCGACAATCGCGGGGGCCGATGCAGCACAAGCAGACCTCGCAGTGACCTCGGCGCGGGAGGCGTTCGAGGCCGGTCCCTGGAGCTCGGCGACGCCCGCAGAGCGCAGCGCCCTGATCAACCGCATCGCTGACGGCATCGAGAAGCGCCGCGACGAGTTCGTGAACACGATCGTCACCGAACTGGGTGCGCCGATCAGCACCGCCGGCGCCTTGCAGGTCGACTGGCCGATCAAGCACCTGCGCGAATACGCGCAGGCCGCGCTCGAGGATCGGAGCCAGGATCTGGGGCTTCACACCGACCCGGCCCCGTCGCGGAGCGTCGTCGAGTATCGACCGGTCGGCGTCGTCGCCGCGATCGCCGCGTACAACTACCCGCTGCTACTGCTCGTGCACAAGCTCGGCGCGGCACTGGCTGCCGGGTGCACAGTGGTCGCGATCCCGTCGCCGCGCACCCCACTGTCCACGCTGCTGTTGGGCGAGGTCCTGCGTGAGGCGGACGTTCCCGCCGGGGTGGTGAACGTCGTCGTCGGTGAAGTGGACATCGCGCGTGCGGTGACGGAAAACTCCGGAGTCGACAAGATCGCGTTCACCGGTTCGGTCGCGGTCGGCGAGAAGGTGATGCGCCAGGCTGCGAAAGGTGTTCGTGGCGTCGTCCTCGAGCTCGGTGGCAAGTCACCGGCTATTCTGCTCCCCGGAACGAATCTCGCCGCTGTAGTTCCCGGCCTGCATCAGCGGTACTGCCGAAACGGTGGCCAGGCGTGCGCGGCGCCGACGCGGATCCTGGTGCACGAGTCACAGTGGGACGAATTTCTCGAACTCAGCCACAAGGCATACGAATCCATCCAGGTGGGCGATCCATGGGACCCGGCGACCAACGTCGGCCCGATGATCACCGAGGCGCATCGAGACTCGGTGGAACAGTTCATCCGGGAGGCGGTGGACGGAGGAGCGGTGGTCGCTGCCGGCGGTGGACGGCCGGCCTCCGGCCCCGGCTGGTTCGTCAATCCCGCGCTCGTGATCAACGTGAAGAACACAGACCCTATCTGCCAGGAAGAAATCTTCGGACCGGTCGCAACGGCCATGCCGTACAGCACCGTCGACGAAGCGGTGACGATCGCCAATGAGACCCGATACGGCCTGCACGCGTACCTATTCGGGCCGGATACCGATGCCGCACGCGAGATCGCGCCGCGACTGCGAGCGGGCACAGTATCGGTCAACGGCGGCGGAGGCCTTCGCGCCGACGCACCGATGGGCGGATTCGGTGCCAGCGGAGTGGGCCGGGAAATCGGATCCTGGGGAATCCACGAGTACCTCGAGCCGCAGCACATTCAGTGGTCCTGCGACTAATACTGCTTCTCCGCGTCCTCCTCGGTGAGGATCGAAAGGAAGATTGTGGCTAATCGAATCGACCAAGAGACACCCGTTTCGGAGGAACTCGCGAAGGCGCATCGGCGGGCCGCGTGGGTCGTCATCCTCTGTCTCCTCATCGGCGCATGGGACGGCTACGACATGGTCATCCACGGCGCCGTCACACCGGCTCTCCTTGATTACGAACCGTGGGCGCTTTCTGCAACGGAAGTCGGCACCATGGCGAGCCTCGCTCTGGCCGGCATGCTGGTCGGTGCCCTCGGTAGCGGCGTGCTGTCGGATATGTTCGGCCGGAAAAGGCTCCTCATCGGATCGGTGATCTGGTTCTCGGCGTCGATGGCACTCTGCGCTACGGCACCGAGTCCGGAGGTGTTCATGCTCCTCCGGTTCCTCGGAGGCCTCGCGCTCGGCGGCGTTCTCCCTGCGGCGATCGCACTGGTGGCCGAGTTCGCTCCTCGCCACCGCCGCCAATTCTTCAACGGCGTGATGAACATCGGGTACTCCTTCGGAGGCATCGCGGCGAGCCTGCTGGCGGTCTGGTTGCTTGCCGACCACGGGTTCAGGCTGATGTTCTGGATCGGATTCCTCCCGGTGTTCGTTCTCGTTCCGGTGCTGATGAAGTGGTTGCCGGAATCGGCGGACTATCTGATCCTTCGGGGTCGCTTCGAGGAGGCTCGTGCGACCTGTATCAAGTACGGGATGCCGTGGCCGCCTGACGAAGTAGGTAAAGCTGTGGGTGAGGGCAAGCCCGTGAATCCATTGCGTGCCCTCTGCAAGCGCGAGTACATCGTCGTCATCGTCCCGTTGGTTGCCACCTTCTTTGTCGGTTTGATGCTGACGTACGGACTCAACTCCTGGTTGCCGCAGATCATGAGGCAAGCGGGGTACCCGCTGACTTCGGCGCTGGTATCGCTGATGGTTCTGAGCATGGGGGCGATTGTCGGCATCATGACGCTCTCGGTTCTCTCCGATCGATTCGGGCCTCGTCCGGTGGTCTGTTGGGCATTTGGCGTTGCCGTTCTGTCCTTGTACATCTTGAGCTTCAGCCCGCCGACGCCGGTCTTCTTCGCTGCGTTGTTCCTCGCCGGAATCGGCGCGAACGGGACCACCGTGGTCTTGTACGGATATACCGCTGCGCTGTTCCCGAGTGCTACCCGCGGGACTGTGCTCGGTCTCGGCATGGGCATCGGCCGCGTCGGCGCGATCCTCGGACCGCAGGTCGGTGGCTTCGTGCTCGCCATGGGTGCGCCGGTGGAATGGAACTTCTACGCGTTCATGATTCCCGCGGCGCTCGGCCCGCTGATCATCCTGTTCGTCCCACGCGTGGCTCCTTCGAAGGCCCGCAGCAAGGCGAACCCCGGCACATCCGCACCGCCCTCCGCGGCTGCGGTCGCAGGACGTGCCGAGGAGGAAGCCGCGCGATAGCGGACAAACCCCTGGGTGCGACAACGCACGACATACCGATACGAAATACACGCTGAACTATTAGTACGGAAGGCAGGATTCAATGAGGCTCGAGGATCGCATCGCACTGGTCACCGCCGGAGGGTCCGGTATGGGTCGCGCGGCCTGTGTGCGCTTCGCCGCAGAGGGCGCGCACGTCCTCGTCACCGACCTCGACGCGGACGCCGCCAAGGAGACCGTGTCGCAGATCGAGGCGGCTGGCGGCTCGGCTGAAGCGCATCAGCTCGATGTTGCCGATAAGGCGGCGGTCACCAGCCTGATCGAGCAGGTTCGCGCGACCCACGGTGTGCTCCACGTCCTCTACAACCACGCCGGCATTCCCGGCGCCTCTGGTCTCGACATCTCGGAGGACCAGTTCGACCTGGCAGTCGATGTCAACATCAAGGGCGCGTTCTTCCTCACTGCCGCGTGCGAAGATCTGCTCCAGGCTGCCGACGGCAAGGGCTCTGTCATCTTCACGGCCTCGGTCTCGGGCATCGTCGGTTCGCCGCTGAGCCCGCTCTACTCGATGACCAAGGGCGGCATCGTGCTGCTCATGAAGTCACTGGCGTTGAAGTTCGGCCCGCTCGGCATCCGCGTCAACGCGATCTGCCCCGGCCCGATCGCGACTCCGATGCTCCCGCAGTTCTTCGGGCGCGACACGGGCGCCGACGTGTCCGACGTCGTCGACAGCTTCACTGTCAACGTTCCGCTCGGCCGACAGGGTCAGCCCGAGGAGATCGCGGCCGCCGCGGCATTCCTCGCGAGCGACGACGCGAGTTTCGTCAACGGAGTTCCGCTGCCCGTGGACGGCGGATACCTGGCGCGCTAGCAGCGAGGGGCTCGGTCGCCGGGTGACGACGCGGCGACCGAGCCTGGTAGTCCTCCCACATCGACTCCGCGCGGGTCCGAAAGGTTGGGATGAAGAGCACATACAGCGTCGGACGAGTAGAAGGGGCATTCAACGATGGGTTTGCTTGACGGAAAAGTGGCTGTGATCAGTGGTGCCGCACGCGGTCAGGGTCGCTCGCACGCGGTTCGATTGGCGGAAGAGGGCGCGGACATCATCGCGTTGGATATTTGCGCTGACATCGACACAGTCCCATACGGATTGGGAACCCGTGAAGATCTCGATGAGACTGTCGTGTTGGTCAAGAAGCTGGGTCGTCGCATCATCGCGAGTCAAACCGACGTCCGAGACTTCGATGCAGTGACCAAGGTCGTCGACGACGGTGCCGCAGAACTCGGCGGACTCGATATCGTGGTCGCAAACGCCGGCATTACGTCCTACTACCGTTCGGAGGAGCTGACTCCCCATCACTGGCAAACTGTTATCGACGTCAACTTGACGGGCGTGTGGAACGTTGCCCGCGCAGCCGTTCCGCACTTGATCGACCGCGGTGCCGGGGCAATGGTGCTGGTGTCCTCCTCATCAGCACACGTCGGCCTACAAAACCTGAACCACTATTCAGCAGCCAAGGCCGGGGTGGTCGGACTGATGCAATCGATGGCCGTGGAACTCGGTCCGCACATGATCCGAGTTAATACCGTCCATCCCACAACGGTAAAGACGGGAATGGCATTAAATCAGGCGACTTTCGATCTCTTCCTTCCGGGAACTGGTCTCTCTGTCGGCTCTGCGCAGGACGAAGAAAAGGCGGCTGACGCATTCAAGGGCCTCAACGCGATGCCCATACCGTGGATTGATCCCGTCGACATCAGCAACGCTATTGTTTACCTCACCTCCGACCTCGGTCGGTATGTGACGGGTACCCAGTTGCGGGTGGACGCGGGTTCAGCCGCCAAGTAGCTAGTTTCGATCGATCTATCCGGGATGTTCTGGGGCACTGGGTGAAACGGCAATTCATTCGGTGTGAATGCGTATTCACTCGACTGTCGACATCTGCTTGCCTGGATATGCGTGGACATGCCAGGCAGCACTCTCGCGATATGAATGGAGTAGGGAAGATGAAAGATATCAGGCTGAATGGCAGAATGACCTTCGAGCCCAAGCACTTCGAAGAGGTAGCGAAGATCTGTCATATCAATGCAGAGGATGCGCGCCAGCATCCCGGGCTGCTCGAGTACTCTTTCTGGGCAAATGCAGCGAAAGACACGATCTATATTCATGAGCACTATGCCGACAATGACGCACTGATCAATCATCTCAACAACATGAACTCCGGAGCCGTAACCCGCCTGCTCGAATTGGTAACCCTAGGCACGATGGAGTGTGCCGCAGAGGATTGTCCCGAGACGCGTGCGGCCCTGGAGGCCTTCGGGAGCCCGGTGAACTACTACACCCCGCTGGCGCGCCGCTAATTCCGCCATCTGCTCCGAAAGGTGCCCGCGTCACCCAGTAGGCAGAGTGAATGCCGACTGGGGGGACCTGTTTTTCGTCGGAGCGATGGCAGTGGAGATGAATGCCGGCGGCCATGATTCCACGAGCGGTCCGTCCCTCTATTTCTCTGGTGCACCGTAGTAGTCACAGCTACAGCATGACTCGTCGAGATTTTGGTTCTCAGGCGCGAATCATGAGGAGGGCGGCCTTGCGCACCATGAAGATGATCTATTCGAGGGGCATGTCGCCTCGGGGCGATACCACCGCCACAGGCTGACGATGAGCGCGAGAACGAGACGCGCGACGATGCGCGGGTCGCCCTCGGCGAAGGCACCCACACCCATGCCTCGTGCGATGAGAAGAGACCCTCCTCTTCGATCGAACTCACCAAGACGAAGCTTGACGTTCGGCTTCCTCCCTTTCCGATGGACGTGGCGTAGCGGGCGGACCATGTGGTTCTGCAGGATGAGCCGCTGGAGCGCGTCACGAGGGGGCGCCGTCAGTGCGCCCGGGGCATCGAGTCCGGTGAGGTCGAGTACGCCGGAGCGGGCTACTTCCTGTCGATGAATCCGAGGAGCAGCCGGAACGTGGCGGGGTAGGCGGCGACGGTGGCAGGGCTGCGCCGCGGGTGCGCTCTTCTCAGTCCATGATCCGACCTTGTTCGAAGAGCGCTCTGTGATCGTTGACACATGCTAGACGAACTCCTAGTATCAGCTAAGTGAGTTGAATTCACTTCAGCCAACTGTCCGATCGCAACCGAGTGCATCATCCTCATGCTGCTAAGGAGTACCAATGCGAGTGCGCGCTGCTGTATTGCGCGAAGTTCCAGGCGAATGGCAGGTGCTCGAAGTCGAGCTGGATCCACCGCGCGAACATGAGGTGCTCGTGCGTATCGTGGCGACCGGCCTGTGTCACTCCGACGACCATTTCCGCACCGGCGATATCACAGTCGGACACCTGCCCTTCTGTGGCGGCCATGAAGCCGCGGGTGTCGTTGAAGAAGTTGGACCTGGCGTCCGTGGGCTCGCGCCGGGCGATCAGATTGTGACCTCCTTCGTGCCGGGCTGCGGTAGGTGCCGCTGGTGCGCCGGCGGTCAGCAGAACCTCTGCGACAACGGTGCCCTCATGCTCGCGGGCCACCAATTGGATGGGACCTACCGCATGCATCTCGATGGTGAGGACGTCGCTCAGGCTGGATTGGTGTCGGGCTTCGCCGAGTACAGCGTGATGCCTGAATGGAGTTGCATCAAGATCGGCCCCGACACACCTCTCGAAGTTGCCGCACTACTGGGTTGCGCGGTCCCGACTGGTTGGGGTTCAGCCGTCAATGCGGCGAAGGTGACGCCGGGTGATGTTGTGCTTATCCTCGGCACCGGCGGAATCGGAATGAGCGCGGTCCAGGGCGCCGTACATGCGGGTGCTTCGAGGGTCGTGACGGTGGATCCTGTTACTGCCAAGCATGAAATTGCGAAGAAATTCGGTGCTACGGACACCTTTTCGGATGTGTCAGAGGCGACAGAGCTCGTGCGATCGCTGACCAATGGACAAGGGGCCGACTCCTCAATCATCTGCGTTGGAGTACTGAAGTCGGAAGATGTAGGCGCCGCGTTCTCTGCGGTGAGGAAGGCTGGCACTGTCGTAGTCACGGCAGCTGGACGTGAAACGCTAGCGCACATCCCGGCAGGATTGCTGGAGTTGACGATGTACCAGAAGAGGATTCAGGGATCCATTTACGGGATGATGTCACCGTCGAAGGACGTGCCAAAGCTTCTTGCCCTCTGGCAAAGCGGGGCTCTCCAGCTCGAGGAAATGATCACGACTACCTACTCGCTCGACCAGATCAATGAGGGGTATGCCGACATGCATGCCGGCGTGAACATTCGTGGCCTCCTCACCTTCTGATACAGGCCTGAGGAGGGACCGCCGGCTTATCCCTTGGGGCTCGCCTGTCAATCTCCGGAACCGCATCGATCAAGGAAGGTATTCATGGGTCTATTCGACGACAAGGTCGTGTTCATCACCGGAGCCGCACGAGGACAGGGTCGTTCGCATGCACTACGTTTCGCACGTGAAGGCGCAGATGTCATAGCCGTCGACATCGCACGTGACGCGATCGAATCGGTGGAGTATGAACTAGCTACCGAATCGGAACTCGATGCGGTCATAACGGAGATTGAAAGTCTGGGCCGCCGAGCCGTTCGGGGAATGGCAGACGTACGCAGCCTCGCCGCAATGCGAGCAGTGGTCGACGAGGGACTTTCGCGTTTCGGCAAGATCGATATCGTGGTCGCCAACGCTGGGATCGGCACGTATTCCCGGGTCTGGGAAATGAGTGATCAGGTCTGGCGGGATACCATCGACACGAACTTGACCGGCGTGTGGAACGCGACTCGGGCAGCGCTACCGTCCATGGTTGAGCGCGGCGAGGGCGGAGCTGTCGTGCTCACGAGTTCAACGGCCGGGTTGGCCGGTTATCAGAACACGGCACATTACACTGCGGCCAAACATGGCGTGATTGGACTGACCAAGGTCCTGGCGCAGGAACTCGGAGTGCACAAGATTCGGGCAAATGCGGTGTGTCCGACTGCAGTCAACACAAAACTCATCGTCAACGACGTCACCTTCTCGTTATTTGCTCCCGGTGTGGAAAAGCCCGGCGTGGAGGACGTTCGAGAGGCGTTTGCCGCACTCAACGTTCTCCCGGATCTGCCGTGGATCGAACCGGAAGATGTTACCGAAGCCGTCATTTGGCTGGCCTCGGATGCGGCGCGCTATGTCACAGGCGTTGCCATGCCAGTCGACGGTGGGAACCTGGTCAAGACATGGTGAGCGGGTCGGAGTAACCCAGGCTGCGCCCCGCCGGACTGCTGGACCGGGTGGGAGTGATGGAAACAGGGGCTCATCACCCGCTGGAGTGTGCTGGATCGGCCCGGACAGTTTTGAAAGCGTTGTTCAAGAAACTGTGGTTGCTCGAACTGACGTATCGCCGGACCCGGTATTGACGACACAACAAGAGAGGCGAGAAGCAATCATGTTCAGGCGTGACTACGCAGAGTTCTATATCAACGGTCATTGGCGCACAGCCGAGACGACCGACTTCTTCGATGTCATCTCACCGCGCAGTGGCGAAAAGATCGGCAGCGTCCCAGCTGCTTCCAAGGCTGACGTGGACGCGGCCGTCAGCGCGGCTCGTGATGCGTTCGATAAGTCGAGCTGGCCTCGTCTGACACCCGTTGAGCGGGCCGGTCACCTTCGCCGACTCGCCGACGGGCTTCATCAGCACTCCGAGGAGCTCGCCGAACTGATTGCCGAGGAGCAAGGCGGCACATTGTTCCTCGCTCAGGTCTATCAGGCGGTGTCCGGGACAATGAGCTTCAATTACAACGCCGAGATGGCCGAGACTCTGCAGCTGGAGGAGGTCCGAATCAGCGACCTCTCACACTTGGCTGGCGGCTCGGATGGCGGAAGCATCATTCCGATGGCAGGGAAGAGTCTGGTGGTGAAGGAGCCGGTGGGTGTCGTTGCGACGATTCCGGCCTTCAACTTCGCGTTGCCCGCTATTGGGCAGAAGGCAGGTCCGGCGTTGGTGGCGGGGTGCACAGTCGTGCTCAAGGTCCCGGAAGCGAATCCGCTGGCTTCGTTCGCTGTCGGCGAGATCATGAAGGAGGTGGGGTTCCCTGACGGTGTTTTGAATATCATTTCCGCGCGCGCCGATTCGTCGGACTATCTGGTGTGCCATCCCGATGTGGACATGGTGAGCTTCACCGGTTCCTCTGAGGTGGGACGGAAGATCGGCCAATCGTGCGGCGACCTCGTTCGGCCAGTTGTACTCGAGTTGGGCGGCAAGTCTGCCGCTATCGTCCTCGATGATGCCGACATGGACACGGCTATCAGTGCGCTGGTCGGCGCATCGGTGGCGAGCAATTCCGGGCAGAGTTGCGTTGCGCAGTCTCGAATATTGGTGTCTGAGTCCAGGTACGATGAATTCGCCCACGCTCTCGCCTTGGCGTTCAAGGGGCTCAAGGTAGGTGACCCGTTCGAGAGTGACACCGTGGTCGGTCCGCTGATTACCGAGCGGCATCGTGACCGCGTACAAGCCCATATCGATCAAGCTGTAGCAGAGGGTGCGACTGTGCGGGCGGGAGGTGGACGTCCCGCGCACCTGAAGAAGGGCTGGTATATCGAGCCGACGTTGCTTACGGATGTGACCAACGATATGGCGATTGCGCAGGAAGAAATATTCGGACCGGTGGTGGTTCTCATTGCCTACACCGACGAGCGTGATGCTGTGAGGATCGCTAACGAGAGCCGCTATGGTCTTTCTGGATCCGTGTTCACGACCGATTTGGCGCATGGATTCGAGATTGCACGTCAGATCAGGACCGGAACGTTCTCGGTGAACACGTTTGCGGCAGATCTGGGGTCACCGTTTGGTGGGTACAAACAATCTGGAATCGGCAGGGAGCACGGTACAGCGGGCGTACAGGAATTCCTTGTGACCAAGACGATCTCAGTCGATCCTGGAGTCGATCTGCCGGCACTTGTCCCTGGAGTTCCCTTCGGCACAGGTCCAGGGATTCAGAATTCCTAAAATTGTTTCGGTAATTGAGTGAGTGCCGATCATAGGGGAAGCCCGGTGTGGTCGAGGAAGCTGTGGCACAGGTCGTAGTTCGAGCCGATCCGGGTCAGGCCGGTCTCGGTCGCGATGCGGACCTCGTCGA